>JAPLKR010000120.1 GCA_026387965.1 Fusobacteriota bacterium
TGAGTTGAATTATTTCGATTGGTATAAAACACGATGTCATTGTATAGTGGGGATGTACTTGGAATGATATTGCCTGAATGATCTTGAATTTGAACTAAAAATGGTGTGCCACACGTGTAATTATTTAAAATACTAATTTGGTTATTAATCATCATACTGCTCACCGAATCGATAGAAATCGTATATTTAGATGAATCAAAAGTAGGTTGAACAAATTGTGGCAATGTTGCAGTTCCTGATGTTATAGTGATTGGAGATAAAGAGGCTTGAGGTTGCGCTTCAAGTTGAACATTAACCGTCGGAGGTGTGCCACTTCCACTATATTTAGGAGCTTCCATTTCAAATGATATCGGTTTTATAGTAAGTGAATTTCCAGAAGTGTTGAGAATACCTCCTACTAAAGGATATTCCTTCATAGTAGTTGTAGCAGAGTTATTTTTTATTGTTACGTTGTAGAAGAATCCATTCAATCCTATTGAGTTCATTAGATCGCCATCGATTGTAAAACTTGGAATAGTCATGTTATATATAGCGTTATTTGTACTATTTGGAGAAACAGAGATCTCATTAACACTTAAATTTAAAGGTTTTGAATTTGAGAGATCATTAAGCTCTGTAAAATTACCACAGTACACCAACTTACTTGAACCATCATTATATGATACGTTAAGAATATCATTTCCAACCAACTGGAAAGAGGCTACATTTTGTGCAAGAGTGCTAAATTGAGTGTTATAATTTTCTAATAAATTTCCATTTGAATATAAAGTCACCGCAACTATTCCTGGAACTACATAGGCTTCTACGGGAGTCATTCCATTTTCGAGTGAAAAAATATTTGTTCCAAGTAAAGTAATTTGTGTCGGCGAAATATCAAATGTTAGATTGTTTCCCTCATATCCACATAGAGTGTTTCCCTCATATCCACATAGAGTTGTTTGATATGAATTTTGACCAGCTATTTGGATTGGTTTAGTAAAACGAGCGCCAAAATTAGGATTCCAATATTGGAGTGCTATATAATTTCCGCTAGGCGTAAGTTGTATATGACCATAATCAGTAAGGGACCCACTCCAATTATTATTAAATTCCGTCATTACGTAGCTGTCTTCACCACTTCTTCCATTATATGGCGGAGTTAAAACGGCAATGCAATTCCCTCCCGAAATATTAGCAAAAGTAGATACCCCAGTATTGTTAGGTACATTTGTAGGGTCCGAAAACGCAAGAGATACAAACAATAATGAGGTAATAATAATTGATGAGATACATAAAATTTTTCTTTTCACTTTTTTCACTCCTTTAAAATTTTTTTAATTATTTATAACCTGAATATATGTTTCTGGTTACAAATAATATTGAGTTTCAAAATATTCTGTACACATTAAATATTAAAACCACGTTAAATTAATCATAATGTGTGATTTATGAATTTAAAACAATAAATGCGTAAATTTCTGAATATTTTTTAGCATTATTAAATATATCACAAAAATTTCACATTAACAAAGAACAAACGACGTTTTTTATATTTATATTTGTTAATTTAATTTGATGGTATATTGGTATATAAAAAGGTGAATTGTATAATTAAGTGCAACAGGGAAAAATAAAGGTAATAAAAAAGCCCATAAGAAGGAAGTCTGTTATAATGTAGGTTACGATCAAACATTAAGGAGACTTTAACTTATGAGCTATACCCATATTACCATAGAAGAGCG
>JAPLKR010000008.1 GCA_026387965.1 Fusobacteriota bacterium
TGCCCAAGCAGGATAATTTCCTTCACGCCTTTCTTTAGCAGCATGTTGATTTGCGTAATAACGTTCTCCATAGGTTCGCTACGTTCTCGTCCACGAACATACGGCACAATGCAATAAGCACAGTAATTGTTGCAGCCATAAGTAATTGAAACATAAGCACTCGTCGGTGTATTATGTTCAGGAAAAATCATTGGAGGAAGTAAATCAAGATCCTCTGTAAGCAGGATTTGCTTAAACCCTTGATATTCGATTTTATGAATTGCCTCTGTTAATAGATAGATATTTTGATTACCTACCACGATATTAACGTGTTTCCATTTGTGCAAGAGCTCTTCACCCTCTTCTTGAGCAAGGCACCCTGAAACGATAACTACTTGGTGTTTCCCTCTGTTTCTAATGGTTTTAAGCTCTCCTAGTTTTCCATATATTTTTTTCGCAGCACCTTCTCGTATGGTACATGTATTCAACATGACTAAATCCGCTTCTGAAACTTTCTCACAAAACTCGTATCCCATCTCAGATAAAAGGGTTCTCGCCTTTTCACTCTCATTTACATTCATTTGGCAACCATAGGTTACTATTGTTGCTTTTTTCATCAAATTCTCCTCAATTATATTATTTTCTTATATTATTATAACATATGGTGCTTTTTTTTTATAGTGATTCACATACCAAAATTTTCAAACTACTCCTCTGTAAACCTTGAACTTAACACGTAAATTTTGAACATTCGCACATTTTTTCAAATTTCTCAACTATTATTTTCTTTTTATTAATTTCCATTGAATTATTTGAACTTCTAAACATAACACATCTAACTATTTTCCGTTTTTTAATAAAAAAATTCAAAAAACAAGAAGATATTGTAAGAAAATAAATTCAACATATATAAAGCTTTGCGTTGATTCTATTGATCTCTATCGTCATTAAACTTGCTCAAGTTTTAAAAATGACTCAAATTTACGCTTTTTTCGATTAAAAACTTCACACTAAATTCATAACTTGACACAGTTTTTTATCTTTGCTAGAATCAAATAAATCGGTGGTCAAGTACAAAATAATGAGGGGAAAATATTATGAATTTACAAACAAAATCAAATGTAGCAGCAACAAAATCATCATATGATGCATTTTTAGAGAGAAAACAGTTTGGAAGCATTTTTATCATAGAAATAATATGAAGATTCGGTTTTTATGCATTTAATGTTATTGTGGTTATGTTGTTTATTTCGTAACTACACCTACCCGAAACATTTGCATATAGCCTTTTCGGAGCTTTTACAGCACTACTCTATGTATTCATTCCAATTGGTGGTTTTATTGGTTATGAAATTCTCTGAGCAATAAAAACCATTATTTTAATCAGCGCCACACTTCTAGTCGGACACCTTATTTTAGCATCATCACTACCTGTAAATACCATTTATGTCGATATGGCAACTATTGTTGTTGGAAATAGACTTTTTAAATTTAATTCTGTTGTACTTCTTTCTAAAATTTATGACAAAAGTGATTCTTCAAAACCTGTTACATATTATCATGGATTCTAGGTAGTCGGTTCGGTGATACTTATCGGAACAATTATTGTACTAGCGGTAAAACCTTTTATCAGCAAACATATTAAAACGCCTGTTTCTAAATATTTTTTAAAAAACAAGGAAATAAACCTTTCGGTTTCTAAATTCTTGACAATAGTATTATTGTTTTGTTATACTGTGGTATGAACCATTAATTAGTTTTCATATTAAAAAAAAATAGGGGGAAATATGATTAACTCGGATTTATCTGCACAACAAATGGAACAAAACCGTTTCAACAGTATTTTTGTCATAGAAATGATGGAAAGATTTGCATTTTATGCTTTTAATGTTATTATTGTCATGTTTTTTATCTATCAATTTCATCTACCAGAGGCTCAGGCCGCAACACTGTTTGGAGCATTTTCAGCACTGCTTTATGTATTTATTCCTGTCGGTGGATGGATTGGTGACTATTTTCTAGGAACTAAGCGTACCATCATTATTGGAGGAGTTTTTCTTCTCATTGGATATCTTATCCTAGCCTCTTCGATGACGGTACATATGGTGTTTTTAGGTATGGGGACAATCATTATCGGAAATGGTTTCTTTAAGTCTAATCCTGCTTCACTTCTTTCTAAAATTTTCGATAAAAATGATGCCGCAAAACGCGATGCCGCCTATTCTATGTATTATATGGCCATTAATGTGGGCAGCTTTGTATCTGAAATTGTTTCACCTTTTGTGGCACACAAATTTGGATGGCAATGGGGATTTGCACTTGCCGGTATTGGTCTCGCTATTGGTGTATTAAACTTTACTCTTGGTCTTAAATATTTTCATGGAATTACTTCCATCGGCGGAGAAAAAGGGGCAAATCTCGGACGTTTAATCATCACGATTGTCGCCGGAATTGTTTTAGCAATTTTATGTTCCTTTTTACTACGCGACGTGGCACTCACAAAAACCATTATGTTTACCATCGTAGCCATTGCATTTATTGTGTTTTTAATTCTTGCTATCTCACTAAAGCCTGGTGCAAGAGGTAAAATGATTTCTGCTCTTATTTTGACGCTGATGGCAATTTGTTTTTATTCACTTTATCAACAAATGTTTTTATCACTTACTTTCTTTGGGATGAATAATGCAGCTCACAATATTTTGGGAATCCCTATTCATCCAGAACAATTTCAAGTTATCAATCCTTTAGCGGTTATCATTATCGCGCCTCTTCTTTCGGTGCTTTATAAGCGAGCAGGGAAACGTGGAAAAAATAAAAAAATTACAACTAAATTCGCTGTTGGGCTTTTATTTTCAGCATTTGCCTTTTTAGTTTTAGTTCCTTCTCAAGGTTTCGCACATGCAGGAATCGTTTCATCTTACTGGATTATAGCTGCATACGTGCTTATTTCTATCGGTGAACTTTTTGTTTCAGCACTTGGGCCATCAATGATGAGCCAGCTTGTTCCTGAAAAATTCATGGGATTTGCAACTGGAATATGGTTTCTTGCGCTGGCTATTGCAGGGGTAACAGGAGCAATGGTTTCTAATATGACTTCTCCAAAAGGTGCAAATACAATGACAGCGGTGCAATCTCTCCCAGTGTTTTGTCATGCTTTCCTAACTATTGGAATTATGACTCTAGGCGCTACGGTTCTAATGATTATTGTAAAACTTTGCATTGATCGGTTTATCTATCCAAAAAATATTTAAACTTTATTCTCATCTGTTTGTGAGAGAGTTCTGACCATTTGAACTCTCTTTTTTTATTGTTTTAACTTATCTCGATTCTACATGATGTTGTGTGCCAACGACATCACTCTTTAGGTTTCACTATAATTTGAGTATGTGCTTTATTAATGTTTCAAATGTCCTACTATACCGCCCCAGGAGAATAGAATAGAAAAAATAAAAAAATATTCCAAAGTTGAAAGTATGATAAAATATAACAAAATGGAGAGATGTCATGAGGAAAAAAATTCGGGAGCAGTATACAACAGCCTTTAAAACCAAAGTAGTCTTAGAGGCTCTAAAGAATGAAAAGACACTAGCAGAATAGCAAGTGAATATATGGTTTTACCGCAAAGTATCAACTCATAGCAGAAAATATTTTTAGAAAATGCAGAGATCTCTATTGAGCCAAGTAAAACAGTAAAAGAATACAAAGAAGAAATAGCAGAGTTAAATACGGAGCAAGAAAAGTTCATCAGGCATTACA
Organism: Fusobacteriota bacterium; assembly: GCA_026387965.1. Classification (GTDB taxonomy): domain Bacteria; phylum Fusobacteriota; class Fusobacteriia; order JAPLKR01; family JAPLKR01; genus JAPLKR01. The sequence continues at coordinate 3,736 of JAPLKR010000008.1, forward strand.
AGAAGAGGGATATAGCATTTCAGTGAACACTATATCAAAATACAGGAAAGAATTGAAATTAGAGCCAATCTTAGCGGTGAAAGCTCCCAATCTATCACAACCAAATGCAGCGCATAAGAAATATAGCTATAAATTAAGGGGAATCGAAATATCCCACATAAATCAAGTGTGGAGTACAGATATCACTTACATTAAAGTCGATGGAGCCAATGTATATCTTGCGGCAATCATTTATTGGTATTCAAAAGCAATCTTGGCTCACAGTATTTCAAATACGATGGATACTGCTTTTGTAACATCAGTATTAAATAAAGCCATTAGAAAATATAGAAAACCAGAAATTTTTAATACAGACCAAGGTTCTCAATACAACAGTAATCATCACACGGATATTCTGAGTGAAAATCAAATAGAAATTTCTATGGACGGTAAAGGAAGAGCTACTGATAATATTTCCATTGAAAGGTTTTGGCGTACTGCCAAATGCGAGATGATTTACTTTTTAAATTTTGACTTAATGAAACATCTAAAAGAATCTTTCAACAAGTACATTTACTTTTACAATTTTGAACGTTACCATGAATCTTTATGTTATCTGATACCTAGGGATGTTTACAATCAAAAAGCAGCAATCCATTGATAGTACTACCAAGTATCTCCTACATTTCTATAATTCTAATGGGATTCATGGGTCTATTAATGATTGCACGCCTATCCAATTTGAAAAACTATATTATGCTGCAAAATCTAGAACAGTTAGTTAATTTGTTCTGATTTATCCATTTCTTGACACAATATCAGTCATCACTAATGCCAGAAATACCTATTGTAATATAGTATAGTGAAAAATTTGCATCCACACACTTACTCCTATCTTATCACTTTAACTCTTGAAAGTCTTAAAAGACTATTTCTTTTTACAACCTTAATATTAGCTGGCACTTCAATTTCGATCTCAGCTGCATGGTATTTTGCATGAATAAAAGCAAGGCCACCTATATAAAGTTCTTCCCCTTTTTTCAAGAAGAATTTTTCTGTTTTTTTATCAAGTAGTGTATAACGTTTTTTACAAATTTCACAAGGTGGAGTGATTTTTTCTGGAATATATTCCGCATCAATTTTTTCCCAATTCTTTCGGTTAAAACTTAATGTCTTTACATGATTTGAGATAGCCATTTCAAATACACATGTCTCTTCATGGCTTGAAAAAGCTACAACTTTAGCAAGACCACCAATGGCAAAAACATTTTCGCGCTTAATTTTAATATCATTAACTTTAAGCTTAGTGGGCGTTAATTTAACCGCACAATTTGAACACACGTGTTCTATCACTCTATCGTGTGCAATAATTCCTGGGGTATCAATAATTTTATAATTATGGTCTTTCATCGTTTGAGAAACATTTTTTAAAGTCGTTCCAGAAAATTTAGAGATGGTTAAATTCGTTTTTCCACCAAGTAAATTTTGAATAAAAGATGACTTACCAGAATTGGTTACCCCGATGACACTCATAGTAATATTGTTCTCATAGAATTTTTCAATTTTCCTAACGACTCCGTTAATACCATACTGACTAATATTGCTGATAAATGCCATCTCAAGAATATCTAATTTGCACTCTCTAACTCTCTCTTTTACCCAAGCTGCAATTTTTGTAGGATGGATTTTTAATAGGTCAATTTTGGTAATAATCAAGATAACTTTTTTATTCTTTAACATCTCAAGAATAGCCGTATCAAAACTTACTTCAAAATCAAAAATTTCTACCACATAGAGCACTACTTTAGAATTACCTACCGCTTGTTTTACTTCTTTTATGGTCTCTTCTCGATTATTTTGAATTAAAATATTTTGGCTATAATGCTTTAGCTTATAGCATCTTTCACAAATCGGATTATGATCTTCTAACAGAACATCCTCATGAATATATCCCACTTCCTCTTTATTTCCAATTTGAAATCTTACGCCACAGCCGGGGCAATGTATCTTACTCATCTTTACTTTCCTCCTATTTAATAAATGGATGATGCTTTTCTAATTCCTCTTTTAACTTCTCTCGACTTACATGTGTATAAACTTCTGTTGTTGTAATATGCTCATGACCGAGTAGTGCTTGAATATATCTTAAATCTATTCCTTTATTCATAAGATGTGTTGCAAAACTGTGCCTAAAAGTATGCGTCGACACATGTTTCAATATTCCAGCTTTTTTTGTTATCTCCACAATAAGTCTTCGCAGACTTCTATCACTAAGAGGCTCACCTAAATTATTGACAATCAATTTTTTTTCTCCACACCCCATCAGTCGTTTTTCATTCACATAGTGTGTTATCCATTAAAGGGCACTGTGGCTAAAAAATACATCTCGCTCTTTACTGCCTTTAACAAGCACTCTAATCACAAGTTCAAGAAAGTCTATATCCCCTTCACGAATAGAGAGCAGTTCACTAGCCCGAAGACCGCTTGAATAAAGTAGCTCTATTATCATTCTATTTCTAATTCCAACGAAATCTTTAACTTCAATACTATCTCTTATCTTGTTTATTTCTTCTAATGTCAACACAGTTGGAAGTTTCTTAGAAAACTTTGGGAGTATTAACCCCAACGTCACATCTCTTGAAAGTTTTTCATTTGAAATTAAAAAGTTCAGAAAACTTTTAATGCTTGAAATTTTTCGATTAATACTACGTTTGCTAATGTTTTTATGGTATAGAAATGCAATATAAGATTTTATGTGTATTGCTTCTATTCTCTCAACGCTGTGTATCTCTTCATTATCTTGCAAGTATCCTTTAAATTGCCGTAAATCGATATCATACGCTTTTACTGTTAATGCAGAATAATTTTTAATATTCTCGCTATAACTTATAAATTCTTTTATCGAATTTTTCATGTACATCTCCTTTTTAAAAAGATCTTTTGAAGAAGGAAATACAGCACGCCTGTTACCACCATAGAGGGTAGTGTCATAGAAAGCCAATTATTAAACTGAAGTAAAAAATAATATACCCATACACCGACCACCCATGAAATTATGGCACTTACATGAATGCGTTTCTCACTGTGGTTTTTTCTCAAAATATAATAGTCCGTTATAACTACTGCAAAAAGTGGGGCAAAAAGTGCACCAATAAAAGTCAAAAAATTGATATAGCGTGTTAAGGGTAAAAACTGAATAAGTATTGTCCCAATAATTGCCATCGAAAGCGCTGCATATTTAGGAGAAAAATTCTTGAATATATTAACAAAATCAATTCCTGCCGAGTGGGCATCGATATATGACCCTGTAATGCTTGAAATAAACACAATAATCAGCACTAAAAGCCCAATTTTTAGTTTTAATGCCATATCAAATGGGCTATATGAGTGGGTAATGAGTGTTGCAAGAAGCCCTGTCGAGAACATCCAACAACTTCCAATAAAATACCCAACGGTACTATACACAGCACCTTGTTTTTTTGTTCTAGAAGATTTTGTTACGTCTGAAACCAACGGAAGCCATGAAAATATCATGGATATTGATAGTATCACACATTGTGAAAATGAAATTTGTCCTATTAATTTTATATGACTAATTTCACCAATATACCTTAATATCTCCACATTGAAAATAACTACAAGTATTAGCAGTAAAAATATGGCAATGCGATTTAACTTCCCAATTCCAATATTGGTGCCAATAAGTACCCATAAGCAAATACCTACGCCTATTAAAATACTCCAAAAGTACTCATGATTAAATCCCCATAAAGCTGTTGAAATAGAATTGATTGAACTCCCCGCTATAACTTCAATAACAGCCGTCCATCCAATTAACTGCACGATATTAAGTATAGAAAATAGATATAGTCCGAATTTTCCATATGAAATTGTAGTGGACTCAATAGCCGCCATTTTTTCTCTTGAACCAATATTACCACATAAGAAGAAAATAAACATGCCTAAAATGTGCCCAACTAAAATTGCTATTAAGCCCTTAAAAAGTCCTAGTGGAGCCATAAGTGAACCCGTAGAAATTTCTGCGATTGTCATAGCACACACAAACCATATCGAAAAAAAGTCACGTCTTTGTAATGTTTCTTTCAAAACTACTCCTAAGTTAAATCCTATTTAACTCTATTTTACCATATTATTATGAATTTTCATATTATTATAATTGTAATTACTGAAAATGAAAATCATCCACACAGTTGCGGATGATTTTTTGCTATATTTTATTTGAAATAATATCTAGCGACGTGATTATCTCATCATTATCTTGATTTTTCGGAATATAAAAAACATGAACATCTAAAATTTCTAGTTGTTTAATAATTTTTATTTTTCCCTCCGCAATCTCTTTTTTCACATTCCCTTCTTGAATAATTACCGCACTTTTTCCCGATATTAAACTCTCTTTAAAAAGTTCAAGTCCTCCATCAAACGATTCAATACGTTTAGGTTTTACTGAAAGAAAATTAACTACCTCTTCTACTTTCTCAACAGGAAATGACATGAGATCCATATACAATAAATCATAACTTCCTAATTTTTCTAAATCATCTTTTGCAACAAGTGAAATAGCGCTTTCTCCAACTTTTTCAATCGCTAACTCCATATTAGGTCTATAAGGTGTCGTCGAAATAATAAAGTTTACTTTTTCTTCTTTTAAAGCTCTAAAAAGATTTTCTCTAGAATCATAATGCAACCTAACATGATCAAATTGTTGTTTAAATTTTGAAAAAAATGGTTTAATAAACTCTTCACCAAATCTATGATGCATTCCAATTACGATACTTCTTCTTCCTGACGCTTCTTTGATTTTTTTTATAGAATTAACAATATTAGGCACAGATTCCATAAAATTTTCCACCTGTTCAAGCAGTAATCTTCCTGCTTCTGTTAACTCCATTTTTCTACTACTTCTCTTAATTAGCTCAATTCCAAGTTCTTCCTCAAGCCTTTTAATTCGAAGTGACACACCTCCCTGAGAAATATAGAGCTCTTCTGCTGCTTTACTAAAATTTTGATACTTTGAAACATAATAAAATGCGTATGCATTATTTAAATCCATAATCCCTCCTTGAATTATAAGTTTTAATATTAATTTATATTATATTATATTATATTATATTATATTATATTATATTATATTATATTATATTATAGCATCACAAGATTAATATTTTCCTTTCAAATTTAAAATCTTTCCTATATTTCTTTTATATTTCTAAAATTTCTTGTATTTTTATCTCGATTTTCAACTTATTCCTTCTCTTTTTTTCTACTTTGGCCACTCTTAAATCAAAAAATATTGAGAGCAACGCTCACCATATTTTACCAAATTTTCAATCTTGATCCAGTTTGATAAGCCACTTTTTTAAAAAATTCATCTCTCTGCTGAGCTCCTTAATCTTTAGTTCTATTTCGAACATATCTATTTTTTCATCTACTGTGCAGAATTTCATTTCACTGTATGGGGAACCTATCGATATTATTTCACTATTTATTTTTGAAAAATTTAGGCTTTCTTCTTTAACTTTTGATACTTTGCGATGAAAATAAGCGTCAAACATTTTATTCATGCTCTCACTTTTTTCTATCACTAGGTTAAAAAAAAGAAGGTACTTCTCTTTTATGAGTTTTGAATTTTGTGTGTGGGCTAACGCATTAGCAAGTACTTCAACAGATATATGGTAATTTTGAAAACTTCGAATCATTCGCTTCGCTATTTTATCTTTATTGCTTGAAAATATATTTTCAAAACGTGCGGCTAATATAAGCGTTTTCATGCTGTTTCCTAGAACCATTAATTGAGAACCTTTTGTAAAAGAGGGGCAGTATGTTTTTTCTTCTAAAACCGCATCACGCATCTCACTTATAATATCTTGAATACCCATTATTATCCTAATTGTGCTTGGCTTTATTTTTTCTCCAACTCTAACCGGTAAAATTATAGATACCGCTATCACGATAATCCCTGCGAGGATTGTTTCAAAAATCCTAGACTCAAGGACATGAAAATTCCATTCACCTAAAATTAAATAAAGGTAGACCACAAAAAACATTCCTATAAAAACACCCCAAACAT
>JAPLKR010000103.1 GCA_026387965.1 Fusobacteriota bacterium
GTTAGAGAAAAAGTTGGAATCATTAATAGAAACATCACTATGCCATAAATCCCCATTTTAATCATAATCCCAGACATAATAGGCGAAGCATTCCCCGGTGCAACAACATGAGCTTTGGGAAGCCAGACATAAAGTGGAAAAATTCCAGCTTTAGTACCAAAGCCCAAAAGAAAGAGCAGAAAAAGAAGTGACGATTGAAACAGTGTTGCATGTAAAAAAAAGCCCAAGTAACTTGAAAAGTCGCTGCTTCCACACCAAAAGGTAAGAAGAGAAAATGCAACCACAAGAATAAAAAAACCAATATGCATAAATATAAAATAAATTTTCCCTCCAACTTGTACTGTGACACTTTCAAAATTAAAATAAAGTAGAAAAAATGCGGTCATACTCATGCCCTCCCACACCATTAGAAAAAGTAAAACACTCCCCGTTAATGGGAGTAGAAGCATACAGACAGTAAGCCCTTGAAGTACAAAAAGATGGTATTTCACTCTCTTTAAATTAGCGTATGGTTTGAGATAGAGAGATGAAAAAAGTAGCGAAATCAGTGAGAGTGTCGCTACAAAAAGAATAAAGAAATAGCTAAGAGGCGTTTGTACAAAAACAATTTTGCCTAAAAAGCCACTCAGAGTAATAATGAGGGTTGAGCTACCCCCCCTTAGATATATCAAGGTAGATGAAATGAGGGTTAAAATCAACCCTATCCCGGTAGTGTAGCTTGAAAATTGTATGACAGTTCGACTTTTTGGGATAAAAAGTTGTAGACAAGAGGCACCCGTTATGAATGCTATGGAGAGAATTAGCCAAATCATTTCTCGCCTCCGCTTGCCCAACTCTGTTCAGTTTGCAGTATCTCTTCTTTAATTTTCACACTGTCTTTCACCTTTAAGCATTCTACAATTTTAGGATTTTGTAAAATAAGCGTGAGTTTATTAAGCGTCTCTAAATGGCGTTCATAGTTTGCGCTAAAAATAAAGAATATCGTATGAAGTGGCGTCGTATCAAGTACATCAAATTCAAAGCTTTTCTCTAAAAGAAGAGTGATAATCTCTTCATTTTCACAATCAACAATAACAGGATATTTAGGGTTAGAAATAGCAATTCCCTCTCCGATATCGATTAGAATAGAGTCTACACGCTCAAGTATTTCTTCAAGAAGAATCTCCTTTTGAATATATTTTGGAAATTTTACACTTTCAACAAGATGTTTCACTATTTCAGAGATTGAATTCTTTTCAGTTCTAATGAATTTGCCCTTTTCCATCATCTCAGAAATAGAACGATTGGTATGAATACGCCCAAAATTAAGAACGGATTGGGAGATCTCCAAATGCTTTTTAAGCTTATTTTTCAGCATCCATTCATTGATTTCTAATTCGTTAAATCGGTATTGTCCGTTGATTTTATAAGCAGGTATCTTACTATCTTTAATCCAACGGTATACAGTTTTTTCTGAAACATTAAGTAGCTCCATAATATCTTTAATTTTTAGTTTCATAAAACACCTCTTATCATAATATATCTTAATTTTACCCATTTTACCCACAAATGTCAACAAATGTGCTTTTTTGTCCTATTATAGCTTCAAAAAAAAACGCCTAAGCGTTATTTTTTTGTACTTTAGTTATGTATAGAGTCGCATGCATATTCGAAGTAACTGTGCGATACTACTTGATATAAACAAAAAGTCTACGACAATCCACTGATGACACCGCCGTTATTTACATCCATTCCACACGCAGCGGGTGTTTTTGGTAGTCCAGGCATATCTATGATTTTTCCCATAAACACAACCACAAAGCCTGCGCCTGCTGAAAGCGAAACATCTCGAGCAGTCATCGTAAAATCTTTTGCACAGCAGTGTTCTGAGTCTACTCCCGAAAAGCTCTTTTGGCTTTTTGCAATACATATAGGAAGTTCTAAGTACCCCCACTTTTGAAAAATTTCAAGTTTTTTCAAAGCAAGTTCTGAGTACTCTACTTTTGCCGCTTTATATACATTATGCGCTATAATTTCAATTTTTGCCTTTAAATCTGAAGATTTTGCACTGTATAGAAAACTACATCGCTTCTTCATATCAGCAAGCTTAACTACTTTTTTAGCAAGATCGATACATCCGTCCCCTCCATCCTTATATCCTGTAGAGAGTGAAAATTCTACCGAGCACTCACGTATTAATTTTTCAATAAGCATTAAATGCTCTTCAGTATCAGTCTCAAATTTGTTTAATGCAACAACAATTGGGATGTCGAACTGCTTTAAATTCTCAATGTGCCGACGTACATTTTCAAACCCTTTTATCAAACTCTCGTGACTCATTTCACCTAAATTATCGCTTCCATGGAAATGAATGGCCCTAAGAGTGGCTACGAGTACGACAACAGAGGGAGATATGCCCATCTGTTGACACTTAATATCAAAGAATTTCTCAGCGCCAAGATCTGAACCAAACCCAGCCTCCGTAACAGCGTAGTCACTATAAGCCATAGCCATTTTAGTGGCTAGAATAGAGTTACACCCATGGGCAATATTGGCAAATGGTCCCCCATGAATGATGGCAGGCGTATTCTCCGTAGTCTGTACAAGATTAGGTTTTATCGCCTCTTTTAGAAGCAAAGCTACCGCTCCCGAAGCATTCAAATCATCTACATAGAGTGGTTCGCCTGACAAATTAGTTGCAAAAATGATTCTCCCTACTCGAGATTTTAGTTCAAAAAGAGATTGACTTAAACAGAGAATAGCCATAATTTCTGTAGCGACGCTGATTTGAAATTTTTCCTCTCGCTCTGGCCCGTTAAGCTTCCCGCCTTTGCCAACGCTAACATCTCTTAAGGCTCTATCATTCATATCCATACATCGTTTAAAAAATATTTGCGTTGTATCAATATTTAAGGCATTTCCTTGATGAAGGTGATTGTCAATCATCGCTGCAATAAGATTGTTTGCGCTTGAAATGGCGTGGATATCCCCAGTAAAATGTAAATTAATATCTTCCATGGGAAGTACTTGAGAGTGTCCACCCCCTGTTGCTCCCCCTTTAAGACCAAATACTGGACCAAGTGAAGGTTCCCGAAGTGCCACAATGGATTTTTTCCCTAATCTGTTAAGTCCCAAAGAGAGACCAATCGAGACTGTGGTTTTTCCCTCTCCAGTAGGGGTTGGAGTGATTGCTGTAACTAATATCAACTCCCCTATATGCGTACTCTGTTCAAGTGCAGTCAGCTCAATTTTTGCCTTATATTTACCATAGTGTTCAAGAAACTCTTTAGAAATACCTGCTTTTCTAGCAATATCCTTTATAGTATGCATCTCGCACGCACTTGCAATTTCAATATCTGTCATGTTACCCCCAATATAATTTGAATTTATTTGAGCATATCGGCAAACACCGTGCACATCAATTATTTTACTTTTATAATATCTTCTAATCGCGTCGTATAATGTGGTGACACGCTATCGCGTGTTAAATGCTCGGATAACTCACTAACTGAACTAGCAAGTTCAATAGAGTTAGCAAATTTTTGATTAACCTTATCGAGTGTTTTCATTAATTCCTGTTTTTTATGTTCAAGCACTTCATCTATAGGATCAAATAGAGAGTTTTGTATCACATATTTTTCTCGAATACCTGAAAGAATAATCCCAGCTCTTTTGTACGTTAGATCTACTCTAAAAAGTTTTCTAAGAGAGTCTAATACAGAGTGCGTTATAAACAATGTATTGTTGGTAGCGTTAAATGTGATTTCTTCAGTACCAGCAAAATACATCTCTTCAAATCTATTCGTTGAAATAAAAAGTGTCGCTGTAGTAGCAAAAGAGTTTTGATTTCTAAGCTTTTCACAGACTCTTTCACAAAACTTTGACACTGCTATCTCAAGCTTTTCAATAGTTGTAATTGGTTTAGAAAAGCTTCTTGAGACCATAATTTGTTTTTTACATCCTATATCTTCGAACTTAATCACTGGCACCCCATTAAGTTCTAAAATAATTTTTTCTAAATTAACAGAAAATAAACTTTTTAAGTTTTTATAATCAGTATTCTTAAGCTCTTTTACTGTTAAAATATGATATTTCACTAACTTTTCAAAAGTTTTCTTTCCAACCCCCCATACATCTACCGCTGAAATTTTTTCATATATTTTATCTCGGGTTGCACTGTCAAAATCATAAATATTACATAGTCCATTAAATCTTTTCGGAAACTTCTTAGCTAGATTTGCAGCCAACTTAGCTTCCGTTTTTGTCTGTGCTATCCCAATAGAAATAGGAAGTCCTATCCACATCTGAACTCTTTTAATCGCATCTTGGCACCGTATTTCGATCTCCTCAACAGAAATACCACTAAAGTTTAAGAAACACTCATCAATAGAGTATATTTCCTGTATAGGAGCAAATTCTTTTAATATCGTCATAACTCTTTTAGACATGTCTGCGTAAAGCGCATAATTGCTCGATATCGCAATAATTTTATCGTTAAATTCAGCTTTAACTTGAAAATATGGGGCGGCCATCTTTACCCCAAGTAGTTTAGCTTCGTTTGAACGAGAAACTACACACCCATCATTATTTGAGAGCACAACCACAGCTTTGAAATTAAGATGTGGACTAAAAACACGTTCACAACTTACATAAAAATTATTACAATCAACCAAAGCAATCATAATTTATGTACCACAAAACTAACACACCCCCAGATATAAAGTTCGTTTTCTTCTTTAATAATAATCTCGCGAAACTCATTGTTTTGAGGAATAAGTTTTAGAATCCCATTTTTTTTATAAAGTGTTTTTACTGTAAACTCTCCGTCAATTACTGCAATAACAATTTTTCCATGTATCGGTTCAATGGAACGATCAACCACAATTAAATCTCCATCGTGAATATTGGCATCTTTCATTGAATCCCCTTGAACTCTCATATAAAAAGTCGCCGTTGGATTTTTTATAACAATATTATTTAGATCTAACTTTCCTTCAATAAAATCATCAGCAGGACTTGGAAATCCAGCTGGTATTTTAACCTCTAAGATAGGGATTAATACGGATTTTTTAATACTAGCTATAAATAGTTCTTTCTCAATTTTTTCATTCATTTTAACCTCAATCGTAAATATTATATCTATATTATATCATAATTGAATTGTTCTTGAGAAATTTTCATTGCCTTTTATGTTAGAATCCTCATATGAATTATTAGAAGAAAACATTATGAAATGCGCAACAATCGTATTTGTATGTATTTTGATTACAACCTTAGTACTTGTAGCTATACATGCAGTTAATTCCTTTTCAACCCCTATTTCAATATTTAGTGAGGCAAATTAATCCTTTACATAATTTCACAACTTGCGTATAATAGTGATATCTTACTCAAGGAGTTTATATGTTTGAAAAATTTTCAGGAATCTCTCTTAATGAGAGTGACCATAGCTACTACTACAAAGGGCATAAATTTAGAAGATCCGTTACGGAACTTATTTCTATTTATACACAAAAATTTGACAAAGAACACTGGAGTCAATTCGTATCAAAAAGAGATAAAATTTCTCAAGAAGAGGTCCTGAAAAATTGGGAAGCCCGCGCAGCTTCTTCAAGTGAAAAAGGTAGAGAGTTTCATCTATTTATGGAGGAATTATTAAATAACTTCATTAAAAATTCTGACTTTGAATCAAAGTATTCTAATAGAGAACTCAAACAAAAAGGTGAGTTCTTTTTTCAAAAAAATATTGAAAATAAAAAAATAACCCCAATATCTCTTGAACAACCCATATTTGATTTAGAACTTGATCTTGCAGGTACGGTTGATTTTTTTGGTATCAATCATAAAAGTGAGTATATTATTTTAGATTGGAAAACCAATAGAGAGATTAAACTTAAAAATACTTATGCTAAAATGCTTGCTCCTTTTGATAGTTTTGATGATTGTAGTTTTTATCACTACTCACTACAACTAAATATTTATCGATATATTATAGAAAAACATTGCAACATCACTATTCCCTACCTTTATTTTGTATGGTTTCATGAGGATAATGAAACTTATAAAATTTTCAACTGTATTGACATGAAAACTGAACTCGATATAATTTTTAAAATTTAAAAACCGTGCAACATGCACGGTTTTTTTTATAACTATGGATTTAATTCAAATATTTTAACATGCCTTCATATATATTAATTCAATTGGCGCATTAAGTTGAACCTGTTGCGTATAAATAATAAGGCAAAATACCAATCGAATCCTCATACGCTGCATGAACTATCAATCATGTTCCAGTCAGAACAACCATATGAACAAAGTTGTCACTTCATGAGCCACTCATCCAAGCGCAGCTAGATGAATCTGGCGATACTAAAGTACTCCTCGCAGTATTTTCAATTGTTACTGGGGTAGCGGCAAATTGTACAGATGACACAACAACAATCGTTACAAACTCGTTCGTATCATTAAAAATAGAGCTTATATTGTCTGAAAATACACTAGAAGTAATGAATAATAGGGTCACCCCTATTAAAGATTTTCTATTCATCATGCAATTTTAAAAATTATATTTATCAATTAAAATTATTGCATTTTGTTTAGAAATTTTCAACCATTAAATGACCATTCTATTGACAGAAAAATATGAACGCAACGCATATAACTTTTCCTTTGAATTTATTTAATAGACATCTGCAGTCAAATCATAAACAGTGACTTTAGCCCAGCCTTCATGGGCTTGAGGATATGCCCCCACCTTAAAATAATTCAAATATCCCCAGTAAGATATTTTTTTTTGAACACATAATTCACCATTAACCCAAATAGAAATTATATCCTTAAAAATGTTAATTTTACATGTAAATTGATTGTTATTTACATCATTTTCAAGTAATATCTTTTCACTATTTGAATTAGAAGTGGAAGATTTAATAAAAGCGTATAAACTTCCATTATTTACCGCGATTCTAAGTAAGGGCGGAGCATTCGCTAGCGTTTTTGTTTCCCCATGTATTTGCATAACGGTAATTTTTGAAGGGGTCAATTTCGAATCAACTCGAAGTGTGGCTTGAATTTCTGCACTTTCTGAAACATACCAATTACTGAGATGTCGAAGCTCACTTCTAACATAATCAGAATTGACTGTATGTCCTGTTGAACTAGCATTAATAAAAAATGTCATCGTTTTAGGTTTTAAAGAGTAGAAATACTGTGAAGTGAAGTTTGATAAATCGGTTTGCTCTGATGGCCCTGGGTATTGTAATTTATAATTTGACAAATCAAAATACTCTGATGGATAAAGTGTACTCGCAGAGCTGAAAATAACAGCTCCCCACAGTATGAAAAATATAAAAAATTTTTTCTTGCTTAACACTCATTTTCAGCTAACATTTGAAAGGTTCTAAATGAATCACCAGCATAATTATCCCCTTCATAAATCTCAAGTGGCATATCATCGGGGTCTTTAAAAAAAGTGAACTGTTTACCAGTATAAGGGTCTAATCTAAGGGGTTCGACAATAACGCCCTTTGCCTTAAGTGAAAAGACAGTATTATCAATGTTATCAACTTCAAAAGCAAGATGTCTAAGTCCTGTCGATTCTGGAAAGCTTGGTCTTTTTGGAGGAACGGGAAATGAAAAAAGCTCTATTATGTAGCCTTCCCCGAGCGCAAGATCAAGCTTATATGAATCTCTCTCTTTTCTGTAAATCTCACGAACAATTCTAAAGCCCAAAATATTTACATAAAAATCTTTTGACCTTTTATAATTTGAACAAATAATTGCAATGTGATGCACTTTTTTAAACATAACATGCGACCTCCCTCTTATAATAATGTCGTAACAATATACAAAAATCCTCCAACTAATCCACCTACAATGGCTCCATTAAGTCTAATATATTGTAAATCATCATACACTTCATCTTCAATATAACGAATAAACTCCTTTTCTGACATTGAAATGATCTCACGCTTTATGAGTTGTGTTAACGTATCAATTAGTGAATATTTTTGAGCCGTATCTATGAGCAGTTCCGAAATTTCGTGGTTTATGATAGCTGAACACTCTTCATTTAATAAATTCGTTGAAATATGTTGGATCATTTTATCAATTATTTTTTCGGTTTGAGAAGCTCCTCGACTCTCTGTAGATAAAAACTCAAGAAGGCTTAAAATGAGCTGATCTATTCCTGAAATGATATGATCTCTTATATTTTTTTGAGAAAGTACTTTTTCAATAACAACATTAAAACTTACTGCATCAAAAGTGTCTTTTAATAAATTATTTTGATAAGAAAGAAGTTGGTTTTTGATTTCACATATAATATCACTACTTGAATTTTCAACTTTGTCTAATTCTTCTAAAATTTCATTTACAACATCTTGACCTTTTTTGTTTGCAAAAAATTTCAATGGCCCCCATAGATGAGACTTTACTTTATTTTCAATATCATTTTCAAAACGTTTTCTATTTTGAATAATATAATTTTTAACAACCATTCCAAATTTCGGAATCATTATATCTATAAACCCATTACTCAGAGCTCCTTCGATTATCTTCGCAACATCTTTGGCAAAATCTCTCTTCCTAAGAAAAATGACTAGCTCTCCGACACCTTTTTCTAGAGCACTCAATTTTTTAAACTCATCTAGATTCTGACTAATAAAAGTTATCAACTTTTCTTTAATATCTTTTTGAAATTTCACATCATTTATAAATTCTTGAATATATCTATGAAAATTTATCTCACGAATTTTTTCTTCAACAACACTACTTGGCAAAAATTTTTGTACAACAATAGAAAGTCCATTGGCAATTTCATCTTTTTTCTTAGCTAGAATATTCCCGTGAGGGACTTTAATGTTAAGGGGGTATCTAAAAAGACAGGTAACTGCATACCAATCTGCAATTGCGCCAACTAACCCCGCTTCACACACACTTATGAGTAACCTCCTCAGATCAAGACCAAATATGCCAATATTAAATCTCCAAAGTTCAAAAAAGATAAACAGTAGTAGTACTGTAAGCAGTGAGATGTTACCCTTTCTAGATCGTTTAATTTTCACTAGATAACACCTCCTATTTTTTTGTATTCTTGTAGAAAAATGTCCACTAAAAAGAAAGAGCCAATGACAAAATATACCTGACATTTGATACCTAAAAAATAATTGCAAGCCATTTTAGTATCATCTATTCGAATGCATTCAAAATTTATATTTTTAGCTGCCATCTCAATATTATCCAAGTTACTCTTTTTAAACTCACCAGGTTTTGTAATATAAATTTTCTGAGTAATCTCTTTTAATGATTCCATCATAGAATTAACATTTTTATGCTCTGCACATCCAAATAGCACAGAAATCTCACTCTCCTTTACAATTGTTTTTAATGTGATAAGTGATGCTTTTACAGATTCAGCTGTATGTGCACAGTCCACAATAATCCATGGTTTTTGAGAAATTATTTGGAATCTCCCCGGTAAAAATGCACTGCCTAGAGATTTTAAAATAGCACTTTCTTGGCAAATATATTTTTTCTTCAGAACGTTTTTTAATATTTGAAGTGCAAGTATAGCATTATATCCTTGATGTTTTCCAAAAAGTGCTGTTGAATACTCAATTCTTTTTCCATTAAAGATAGTAGAGTGATCAAAACTATTTGAAACGAATTCTTTTATGCTACTTTCAATAAAAACGTTCGAAGTCTTAACTACTGAACACTGATGTGAAATCTCCTTTTTAACTATTTTTTTTTGAAAATATGAAAAATTAGGAACTCCTTTTTTAATTATACCACATTTTTGTCTTGATATTTCTTCGAGTGTATCGCCTAAAATCTCACAATGTTCTTTTTCAATTAACGTAATTGCAGTCGCGACCGGTTTAAAAATGTTGGTAGAATCGTATTTCCCTCCAAGGCCAGTCTCAAGAACTACAAAATCACATTTTTGCTGAATAAAATAATGTATTGCAAGTACTGTTAGCCATTCAAAAAAATTATATCTATTTTCTCTCTTTTGTACTTTCACAATTTTTTGTAAGTACTTTCCAATTCTAAGAAGTTCTTTTTCGTTCATTTCACTTCCCATAATTTTGATACGCTCGTACCAATGTGTGACATGTGGAGAGGTATATAATCCCACTTTATACCCACATGCGTGTAGACCACTTGCAACTTGAACTGCAACACTCCCCTTCCCTTTACTTCCTGCAATATGTATAATTTTAACTCTGTTTACCTTCAACTTAGAAATTTTTGAGAATTCATTCATATAACTTAAGTTCATCATGATTCTAGGTTCTTGATTTAACCCTCTAGAAAATATATATTCAAATAATTCGGTACAACACTGGCTTAATTGTGACATTTCAACTCCATTATCTTATGTATTTACATCACTATCTTATCATATTTGTTCAAAAAAATCTTCTGAAAATATTTATAGTTACATTAATTTTGTTATATATTAACACATTCTGCATCTAAAGTTCACACAAATGCGATATAATACGATGAGTTATTACTTAAAAAAAGGACATAAAATGAAGTATGATGTAATAATAGTTGGCGCTGGTCCCGCAGGGTTAGAACTTGCTCGAGAGTTACAATATTCACGCTTAACAGTACTAATAATAGAAAAGAATGAAGCAATTGGACCAAAAATATGTGCCGGAGGTTTAACTAGTAAAGATATAAATTTTTTAAATATTCCCCCTCAAATTATTGAAAACTCTTACACCTCTCTGAATTTACACATCAATCGGAAAACATACCATATCAATCGGAAAAATCCTTTTATTTACACTATTGACCGTACATGTTTTGCAAAATGGCAACTTGAACAGTTAGAGAACCATATTGCTATTTGGAAAAACTGTAAAGTATGTGTCATAAATAGTAAAAAAAATTATATTGAAACATCTTCGGGTGGGAAAATTCATTATTCATATCTTATTGGGGCTGATGGCTCTGCATCAATCGTTAGAAGTCATTTAGGGCTTTTAAGCAATAAAAGTATTATTGCTTTTCAATATCTTGTTAAAACGCAGGATTCACATTCTTTAGAACTTTTCTTAGATAGTAAAAAATTTGGGTCAACATATGTTTGGTTATTCCCTCATCACGAGTATATTTCTGTGGGGACAGGGTGTTTTCCAAAGTATTATGATTATAAACAACTTCAAAAAAACTTTTATGAATGGTTTGACTTACAAACGTTTTCAAAATATGAAAAAAAGTATGAAGTTTTTCCCATAAATTGTGACTTTCAAGGTTACCATTTTGACAATATTTATTTAGTGGGAGACGCTGCAGGGCTGGCTAGCGATATAAGTGGTGAAGGCATTTATCAGGCACTTGTATCCGGAAATGAAGTGGCAAAACTCATTTTGAACCCGGCATATGAACCTAAAAAGCTCAACTATTTAATAAAACGAAAAAAATTCTATCGTCGACTTTTAATGCTCCCCATTCTACTTGGTCCCTTCAGAACACAGCTTTATAAATTTACAGCACATTTATTGCAAAAAGGAAAATTAATAAAATAAAAATCAATTAAGGAGATATTTACATGCCAAAGAAAGTTTTAGT
The DNA here is from genome assembly GCA_026387965.1 of Fusobacteriota bacterium. Taxonomy (GTDB): domain Bacteria; phylum Fusobacteriota; class Fusobacteriia; order JAPLKR01; family JAPLKR01; genus JAPLKR01. The sequence continues at coordinate 11,572 of JAPLKR010000103.1, forward strand.
AATACTTGCTTCAGCATTAGTACTCTGTTTAACCTCAACAACTTTTGCTGCTACTTCTAATATAGTACGGAGCAACATAAGTGCTATTAATTCCACACTTATGTATCAGGTGCGGCCCGGAGACACTCTTAATGATATTGCGGCGAGTGCCCATGTTACACCCTCAGATATTCAAATACTCTATCAACAAAACAGAGGTCAATTAACACCTGGAGACTTGCTCATTTTTGTGAATGAGTATCAAACAAATGATTATACATGGACTAAATATTCCAATCTTCTATCAAAATCATCTTACATTATGACTGTACAGTCCGGGCAAACACTAAATGGTATCGCAGCTCAGTATAATGTTAGTCCTTCTGATTTAGTATTTCTTTACAGAAAAAGTTCCTCTGTTGTCTCACCAGGTGACAAATTATTACTCCCAGTTCCTAAAAATACAGATAAAGTTAAGACAACAACTGCTAGATTAGTAACAGGGCTTAGCTATCAAGTTCAACCAGGTGATTCGATTTCTAGTATTTGTACATACTTACATATGCCACAAACACTTTTACTACAGTTAAACCCAGATGTCAGCGATCAAAATATTCGTGCTGGCCAAATGCTCTCTATAGGTAATGTGTTTGCTCAACTCTACACAGTTAAGCGTGGAGATACCCTTATGGGAATTGCTCAAAATTTTAATGCATCCCCAACAGATATTGCAGTTATATATCGTTCAAACCCAAATTACCTTAATCCCGGAGATAAAATCCTGATTAATATACAAAAATGGGTTCCACAGCCTCAACAAGCAACACCTGCTCCTAATTCTCCTACACCTACTTCAAGTGTGGGAAATCAAATAAATTATGTGTCAGCTACTTATTCAACGGGAAGTGATAATAGCTTCTCTTCTAACAATGCAACAACAAGTGGAAGTTCAACAAGCTCTACCCCACTTACTCAAAAACAGCTCGTAGCCCAATACTCTAATCAATATAATGTAAACCCTAATTTAATTTATGCTATCATTCGTGCTGAAAGTGGTTTTAATCCCTATGCCCTTTCACCTGCAAACTGTTATGGGTTAATGCAACTAAGCTTACCAACAGCAAGACTTTTTGATAAATCAATCAATTCTCGAAATATTTATAATCCTGAAACAAATATTCGTATTGGAATTAAATATTTCAAAGTATTGATGAATCAATTTAATAATAATTTAGTCTGTGCCATTGCAGCTTACAATGCTGGTAGTCAAAATGTAGTGAATTGGCTTCAAAATAATCCAAATTTAAGCATCTCAGATATTCCATTCTACGCAACTCGCCAATATGTGCAAGCTGTATTGACATTTTACAATCAATATCAACAAAATGGAACATTTGGTGCTACATCAACCTCTCAAACTGAAAATTAGCTTTAATAATCATATCCTTTATGATACACTACTATTGTGCATTATAAAGGATATTTTATTTGAGGAGTTTATATGAAAATTAGAAATTTTATAATTATTGGAGTGCTTCTAACTCTGGTTGGCTGTACTGCGGTTCAGCCCACATCTAACACTACGTTTTCTTCAGTACCTTCATATGCTTTAGTTTCATCTGATATCGTCCCTCAAAATATACAAGAGTTTGTAATCCCTTTTTCAAAAACATCTATGATTGACCCATATATCATTTACGGTATTATTAAAATGGAAAGTGATTTTGAACCTAATGCCCGTGCCTATTCTTACTACGGTCTTATGCAGCTGAGTCTTCCAGCCGCAAGAAGTATTGATTCAAATGTATCAGAAAGAGATTTATTTATTCCTAAAATAAATGTTCATATTGGAATTCTCTATTTTCAAACACTCTTGACACAATTCAATAACAATAACATGCTCGCTATTGCTGCCTATAATGCTGGAAGTCAAAATGTTGCAACTTGGCTTCAAAATAATCCAAATCTCAACTTGTCAGGGATCCCTTATAAATCTACTCGAAACTATATTCAAGGAATCATAGATTTTTATGCGCTATGTAAGAAAAATGAGCTCCCTCCTTCTTCCGAAACACAATAGCATTAATTTTACTTTATTTTTTAGTATCTTTGTGTTAAACTGATTTTAACAGCCTTAATTGTCTAATCTACAAGGAGAGTTCATGAATAAACTTTATAAATTTATCATTGTCATAGGTATTTTATGTGTCGCAGGATGTACAAATCTTACTTCCAAAGATGCATATCATTCATCTAATATTCAATCAATACCGCCATCACAGCCAATTTATAGAGTACCTACATCAGTGAATATGAACTACCCTCCAAATTATGGAGTTATTTCAACAACACTAGTTCCCCAAAATATTCAAGATATGGTCATCCCATATGCTAAAATGTACGCCATAGATCCTCTAATTATCTATGCCATCATCAAAGCAGAGAGCAATTTTAATCCGTCCGTCAAATCCCATGCTAACTGCTATGGACTCATGCAGCTCGGGCTTCCAACCGCTCAAGATGTTGACCCAAGTGTCTCAGTTCAAGATTTGTTTGACCCAAACACCAACATACGAATTGGAACTATCTTTATGAAATACTGTTTAATGAAATACCCCAACAATTTAGGGTATGCTGTATCTGCTTATAATGCAGGACTCGGAAGTGTTCAACGTTGGGTTAAAGCTAATCCAAATTTCACAATTAATGATATTCCCTATAAAGAAACACGCAACTATGTCCAAGCCATTATGAATAATTATTTGAAATATAGTAATTTAATATAAAGGAGTTATATGATTCTTCGATTAAACAATGTTACTATCCCTATCACTAAAAGACAAGATGAATCTATTCTTGAAGCTCTGCAAGAATATAAAATTATTCCTGAAGCTATTGACCATATTAATTATCTTACACGTTCTATTGATTCAAGAAGTAAACAGATGGTGTATTTTATATACTCTCTTGAAGTACATTTGAAATATCCCATTTCGATTACACATGACAAAATTGAAATCATCGAAAAAGAAACTCGAAAAAATTGGATAAAAAATCCCTATAAAGCCAATAATGTGGCTATCATTGGGTCCGGTCCTGCCGGACTTTTTGCAGCCTATAAATTGGTGCAGCTTGGATTCAAACCTCATATATTTGAACGCGGAGAGCCTATTGAAATAAGAAAAAAAAGTGTCAATTTTTTTTGGACAAAAAATGTCTTTAATCCAGAATCAAATGTTCAATTTGGTGAGGGTGGAGCGGGTACTTTTTCTGATGGTAAGCTCACACATCGAATGAAGGGAAACCCTTATCTTAATGAAGTTTTTCAGCTTTTTGTTGAGTGTGGTGCTCAAAAAGAGATACTTTTCGACTATATGCCTCACATCGGTACCGATAGACTTCAAGTTGTTGTGCGAAATATCCGAAGAAAGCTAGAGGAACATGGCGCAGTATTTCATTTTAATTCAAAGCTTACAGATATTGTAACTATGGGAAGCCAAATAGAAAGAATCATAATAAACAACAATGAAAGTTTTGATGTATCTGCGGTAATACTTGCCACAGGTCATAGCGCAACAGATGTTTATCATCTTCTAAACAACAAAAAAGTAGGCATGGAGTCTAAGGATTTTGCCGTCGGTTTAAGAATTGAACATCCAAGAACTCTAATTGATAAAATGCAATATGGTCGTTTTGCAGGTCACCCCGCTCTTGGGGCTGCAACCTATAAATTCACCTATAACAATACGCATGATAAGCGTGGGGTCTACTCTTTTTGCATGTGTCCTGGCGGCGAAATTGTCAATGCTGCATCTGAACGCGGACATACTTTAGTAAACGGAATGAGCCTTTCGCATCGAAACTCAAATTTTTCTAACTCTGCAATAGTGGTAGCAGTTAAGAAAAGTGACTATGGAAGAAATCTATTTGATGGTGTACATTTTCAAAGAAAACTTGAAAAGCAAATTAATTCACTGACGCAAGCTGAAGGAACACTTTTCCAAAATCTATCTGATTTTCAAAAAAATTGTGTTACCATAAATGAGATAGAGAGCAGTTTTAGAATGAAGTTAACACCGTATAATTTAAATAAACTTCTTCCAAATTTTATCACTGAAAATCTTCATCTTGCTTTTGAGAGTTGGAAACGACATAAATATTTTATCTCAGATACAGCCAACCTATTTGCAGCTGAAACACGCACTTCAGCACCGATTAGAATCCTGAGAAATGAAGATGGAAGCTCTGTAAGCATAAAAAACCTCTTCCCTATTGGCGAAGGGGCTGGTTATGCTGGAGGTATTGTCAGTTCGGCCGTGGATGGGCTAAAGGTCGTAGAGCAAAATTTTGCAAAAGAAGTATAAGTAAAAATTAAGATAACTATAGTCCCCCTTTATTTGAACTGAATCAAATAAAATTTTTTGAAGGTTATAAGGAGCTTACTGCAGAAATTATTTCAAAAAAAATTAAAGGATATTATAATTTTTCCGATGTTATTGCTGTAATAAAAGAAATTAGAAAAGCCTATGATAGAAGACAATTAATAGAATACTCAATTACCTACATCAATAGCGAGCATTTTACCTATAAAATATATTTACAACAAGGAGATATATCATGAAAAGAATGTTTGAAGTAACCTCAATTGAAATCGAGACATGGGGGAAAAATGAGTTAATTGAATCGATTAAAACTACTGAAGCTAGAACCATAATGGCTGAAACAGTCGTAAGCGTTAAATCATTTGTAGGTGGATGTAGCAATCCTGAAACTGCTTCTGCTTTTGGCGCAGATATGATTACTCTAAATATGTTTAATCTTTTAGAACCCTATATCATGAATTTTGAAGATCCAGAATTTGAAGATGAAACCACTTCTGGCACACTCCAGACGCTATTGGCTGACATTAAATCTAAAACAAAAGATATCAATATTATTAGAAGACTCAAAAAACGCACCGGTCGTTTTATTGGTTTAAATATGGAACCAATCCCTAATGGCATTAAATATCCAGAAGGCTATAAACTGACAAAAGATAATTTGCTACGAGTTAAAAAGCTCGGATTTGATTATATTGTAATTACTGGAAATCCTAAAACCATGATTACTATGCAAGGAATTGTTGATGGAATTCTTTTAGCAAAAGAGGTTTTAGGTGATTCATGTTTAATAATAGCTGGGAAAATGCATGGAGCAGGCTCAGGAAATTTATATAAAAAAGAAGATATGGTCAAATTTGCAGCCGCAGGAGCTGATGTGGTCATGATCGGGGCCCCATTAACACTTCCTGGAATGACCATCGATGTTGCCAAGGAAATTATCGACGCCATACATCAAAACGGCAAATTAGCATTAACTGCCATAGGAACATCTCAAGAAGGCGCCGATAGGGCTGTTATCGAGCAAATTGCCCTTGCTTCTAAGCAGGCTGGGTCAGATATTATTCATATTGGTGACGCAGGCTTTTGTGGAATTGCCGATCCAGAAAATATCAAGTATATGTCTATCGCTATAAGAGGAAAAAGACACACCTATAGTAGAATTGTCAATAGAAAATAGTAATTACTTTGATGGAGAAATGAAAGATGTATTAAATAATTATATACTACTTTCTGCCGTAAAAATGAGAAATCAAAAGTATCTGTTAGCCATTCGTGATGAACTCATGCTTTCAATACCATTTATGATCTTTGAGCCCTTTTCCCTAATTATTGAGATTTTCCACTACCAGGAAGGTTGCCTCTTATTCATCGTTTATTTGTTGGAAGTTTTGATATTTATATTAATATGCCTGTTAACGTTACCTATCAATTAATGAGCATTTATTCGTTGAGAGAGTTGCCTACCGACTTGCCAAAAATTATAAAACACTTCAACCTTTAGCTGCCGGTGCAACTGCTTTTTCAATTTTTATGATGGTAATGCCCTTTTAAAATGATTCCATTCAAAATATTGTTGGCATTGAATACCATTTTTCTGTTGAGTGAATACCTATAAATATTTTAGGTAGTGGTGAGATGCTTGTGCCCATTTTATTTGCGATGCTTTCCACTGAACTATATCGTTTTTTGTCTATAAAAAATTACATTATAAATACCAGATAGTGTGCCTCCTGCAGTTTTTCAGTCATTTTCTGTTCTAGTTCCTGCATTGGCAGTCATTGTCGTATCCTGGTTAATAAAAATGGTAATTATAGTAACACCATATATTAATCTTTTAAATATTATTCGAGAAATCGTTGCAAAACCATTAGTCTGGGCAGGTGGGTCTTATCTTGGAGAATTACCCTGTGCATTTTCAAAATATGTACTGTGAGCTGTTAGTAATCACTGGACTGGACCCAATATTAATTACATTGTCTGATTAATACAGAGTCGCCGCATTACATGAACTACCTCTTCCCAATATCGTTACCAATTCATTTGCAGATATTTTTGTAAATTTTGGTGGATCAGGATGTCAATTTGGTTTAACAATACTACTATTATTTAGAACGATAAGTCAACAACATATACAAATCAGATTCTTAAGTTTTGGGGCTTGTTAATTTTATATCAACAAACGATTAATGTTTTGTATCCCTATCGTGTTAAATCCAATGATGATGATTCTATTTATATATTACTCCCCTGGTTATAACAACTGTAACTTATTGGGCAACTTATTTGGGATTGCTCACTCATCAAACAAGTGTTATTGTACCTTGAACAACTCCTATTTTATAGGACGTCTATATTTTTTATCTATTTTAGTGTAGCCTATCCAGTTTCCAATATTGATTATCCTTAGTCTATTTTAGAAGCAACCATATATATTAACAGGTCTCCATGCAGTAACCTTTCAAGATATCCCTCGAAGGAAATTCAATTATTTCACTCATGCCACACTTCTTGATCAAGTTGAAATTGTACGTAATTCATATATAGGAAAGAACGTTTTGATTAAAGGCAATATTATTGTTGGTGACAACACTCTTATTGACAATGGTGCTATGATTGGAAATAATGTCGTTATTGGAAATAATTGCAAAAACCTAATCTATTGTATCTTTGAAGAAAATTCTACTATCGGTGATTTTTCGACCATCAACCACTGCGCAGAAATTGAAGTCATCTTGTTTGAAAAAGATGCGTTAGCAAACTATATGGAAATTCAAGGTATTGTGGTAAATACACTGATATAGGAGCAGGAATATTATTTAGTCCCCTCCGTTTTGATGATAAAAATGTAATGCACAATATACATGGCGAGAAAATTAAACCAAAAAACTATGCTAATGCCGGATTTGTTGGCGATTTTTTTAGGACTGCCGTTAATGCAGTGCTTATGCCTGGAGTTACGGTAGGTTCACGCTCACTTGTTGGGGTCAATGTTGTATTAGAAAAGGATTTAGATCGCAATAAATCTATTTTTGTTAAACAAGAATTAGTTGAAAAAAATTGGAACGAAGAAAGATATGGGTGATAATATGTTTGAATATATTAATAAAATGCAAAAAAAATTCTGTGAAGTAGGAGAAAAAAACAATGAATCAATCATAGAATGTTCTAAACTCATTTATAAATCTATTATAGAAGATAAAATTATACATATATTGGGAACAGGCCACTCTCACATGGTTGGATTAGAAAGCTTTATTAGAGCAGGCGGGCTTGCTAATATTAACGTTATCCTTGACTCAACCGTATTAACTGCTGATGGTGCTATTAGAAGCAGTAAAATGGAACGTGTAAGCGGCATCGCAGAAATACTTTTCGATTCTTATAAAATTGATCCAGAGGATTTGGTTATTGTTATTTCTAATTCAGGCAGAAATGCTCTACCTCTCGAATTTGCCATGCTTGCAAAAAAAAATGGAAACTCTCTGGTGGTGATAACATCGCTTGAACAAAGTAAACAATATCCAAGTCGACATTTTAGTGGTAAAAAACTCTACGAAATTGGTGATATTATTCTTGATAACTGCGTTCCAAGTGGAGATGGCATTATATCTATTCAAGGTGAAAATGTAGGAGGGGTATCTACATTAACAGGTATGGTTTTATTAACGACAGCCATTACCGAAGGAATGAAACTTGCTGAAAATGAAAATATTGACATCCCCATTTTTACCAGTCAAAATATTGATGAAAAGAATAGAAATAATGAATTGTATCAACGTTTTGGACATCGAATAAAGCATACATAGTGAATTCAATAATAACGTTTAAAGGAGTTATCCCGTCCCACAAAAATGAGGCAGAATTTTAAAAAAAAATATTTCAGAGGGATAAGCGGCAGGAAGAGATTTTTTTCTCTTTCTGCTTTTAATTTTTGGTACCTCAATTGTCAAATTAAGTGCAACTAAATTATGAATCGAGGAAATCAAATAAAAAGGATTAGACAATATTTTGTCTAATCCTTTTTTCTATATAAATGTATCTATTTTTTTTTTGAGTCATGTGAAAATGTTCTTGTATGCATAATACCTCCGAAGGTAAATATATTTTTTATTTATATTTTACCATTTTATACTCAAAAAGACTAGTTAATTCACATAAACATAAAAAGAGATGAATATATTTTGTAGTTTAAACTAAATTAATTTAAAAACTACTTACTAAACATCATAAATACTAGATTTGCAACAGATATTGCTGCCAGAATCCACATTACACTATTCACTTCTTTCGTATTACCTACAAATATTTTGACAACAACATAAAGAATGAATCCAAAGCTAATTCCCGTGGTTATACTATAAGTAAGTGGCATGATAATGGTCGTAAAAAATGCTGGTATAGCATCTTCTAGATTAACTAAATTAACTCTATTTATATTTTTAAACATAATAATACCTACAATCACGAGCGCTGGTGCTGTTGCAAATGCAGGAACTATCGAAATAATAGGTGAAAAGAAAAGTGCAATGAGAAAGAAAAGACCCATGAAGAGTGCTGCCAGACCTGTTTTGGCTCCTTCTGCAATTCCAGTTGCAGACTCCACAAACGTTGTTGCTGAAGAGCTTCCAATGAGTGATGCGCACGTAGTTGAAAGGGCATCTACAAAAAGAATTTTCTCAATATTTTCAATTTCACCTTTTTTATTATAAAGCTTACCTTCTATTGAACACGCCATAGCTGTACTTGCTGAGTCAAATAGATTTACAAATACAAATGAGAATATGGCTCCAATAAATCCCCAATGAAGGGCAGCTATAATATCTAAATGTAAAAATATAGGTCCAATAGATGGTGGCATAGCTATAATATGCGTCGGAAGTGCTGATTGTTTAAAGATAATACCAAGAGCTGTTGCTATCAAAATTCCATATAAAATAGAGCCTTTCACCCCTTTAATCATAAAAAATATTATTACTAACAAACCAATTAATCCAATGATTAATCCCGGTGTAAATTTACCCATACTCACAATCGTTGCATCATTTCCTGTAATCAACCCCATGGATTTTAAACCAATAAAACATAAGAATAACCCTACTCCTGCAGGAATGCTTGCTTTAAATCCTTCTGGAAGAGAATATATCACCATTTCACGCACTTTGAAGAAAGTCAAAATAATAAATATTACCCCAGATATAAATACAATTCCAAGAGCAGTTTGCCAAGGTACTTTTCCACTCACAACTAACGTGTAAGCAAAGAATGCATTCAGTCCCATCCCAGGAGCAATTAAAAATGGCACATTTGCAATAAATGCTACTAGAATACAACTAATAATAATAATCAAACATGTCGCCGTAATTAATGCATTAAAAGGCATACCTGTTGCCGACAATACCGATGGATTAACAAAAATAATATAAGATGCTGTTAAAAATGTTGTAAGAGCACCAATTAACTCCTTTTTTACTGTGGTATTTTTTTCTGCCAACTTAAATAGTGACACACTTCCCCCTAATTTTTTTATTTCATAATTTACGCTACTGTAATAATAGCATAAATTATATTGAGAACAAAATAAATTACCCCTATTGTAACTCATTTTCTATACTTGACCAAGAATATAGTTAAATAAATATTCCTCATAGTAGAAAAAAATAATTTGAATGTCATGTAGCCAAATGGTAATGATACTAGTCAAATTTCTCCCCCATTAAGCTCATTTTCAACATATTTTCAACTTACTTTCTTTCTGAATTTTAATAAAAAAAGAATCTGAAATAGCGAACTATTTTAGACTCTCAATTATCAAATAATTAAAGAATTGAAAATAACTCATAGTCCAGCACTTTACGGTTGCTAGGTAGAAACTTATGGACCATATCTCCAAATTTATATAAGCTAATAATATTTATATCTTAAGTATAACATTAACCATTTTCGGATACAATATATTTTTTGACCAATTTATGCGAATTAATTCACCATTGTTCACTCTTTACCCATCATATCAAACCACTTCCATTGTTCACTTCAGAAAAATGCTTTCTTAAACTCTTTATAATCGCTACCATAGATTCTTCCTCTATTAATTCCCTACTAAAATTCTCAACACCCTCATGATAAGGGAAATTCTCTCGCATTTTAGGATACCAATCTCCCGGACGGGGTAAATCGAGTGTTTTTCTAGGTATCATATGCAAGTGCAGATGCATAACCGTTTGACCTGCACATTCGCCATCTTGAATGGTTAAATCAAATCCCTCTGCGTTAAATAAAGATTTAAATTCCTCGACACATATTTGTGCTAAATCAATCAGTTCATGTCGAAGTTCTGAATTTAACTCTAAAAAGGATATATAGTGATGTTTTGGCACAATCAAACTATGCCCCGGTAGAATGGGGGCAATATTATAGATTACTCTAAAATTTTCACTTTCATAAAACTGATTATTCAGAATTTCTTCACTACAAAATACGCATTTCTTCACATCTCCCCCTTATTTACACAATTTGCACATACTATAGCAAATCAAAAACAAAACTGGATACTTTCCAATATGTCACCCTGAGCGAAGCCGAGAGATCTATCCCTGTAAATTTCGAGATGTCTCCACGTAGGTCGACATGACAACATTGTCAAGGTTTGTTTTGAAACTGCTCTAGTAAAATTTACTTCACTATTAATTATTAGAGGAGATGTTAAGGATTAACTGCACAAAACACCTGTATACTTAACTAAAGAATAACACTTCGGAGGTGTGCAGTGAAAAAAATTACTCTTATATTAATTCTTATCATTATTGTTTTAACAATATCCTCTACAAGTTTTAGTACTATGTTTACGCCTAGTAATGTAAACCCTAAAATTCAGCAACAATTTCAATCGCAGCAAATGAACTTCTTCCTTACGGATAATAATCAGCAAATGTTTAATTAGCCGTTTTATGATATATAATATATCATAAAAAAATCCCTCGAGAGAGGGATTTTAATGTTTCTAGAAAGCGTAGTTAAATCCTGTATAGATTTGCCCACCATAGTTAGTAGAAGAGTTTCCAGCATGATTTTGAATCATCGAAGTGCCTAAGCTATTTGTATAGTATTTTGCATATACCTGAGCATTTGTTGTCCAAGTTAAGCAATGGGTAATATTCATTGTATAAGCGATACCTGGGTAAAAACAAAGTTTTTGAGCTCCAGGCGTCGCTTGTGTCGTTTGAATACTATCATTACTTATTGTATTGAAAATATAGTAACGTGTATCAAAGTTCAGGTTAAGTCCTGGTATAGATGCAACATTATAACTTAACATTGCAGGATGAATAATGATATCATTGTTCGTCTCGTTATTTACAGCATTTGAAAGGATAATGTAGTTGTCATTAGCCTGTTGTAATTGAACCCCTGTTCCCAATGTGAACTGAGAATTTACTTGTCTTGTATACATAGGGAAAGCTGAGAAATACTCTCCATTTGCTCCATTCCAATTTGCTCCAGCAGTATTATAACCAGAAGATTGGTTAATTGCTGTTTGTCCATTAGCACTTCCTATTACTTGAAATGTTAACGCAAGTCCATATGTGTTTGCTCCATTAATATATGTTAAGTTTGGTGCTATTTGGTAACCAGTTACTAATACTGGAGATATATTATATGTTCCAGTTGTTGTAGTATATTGACCATTCGATTGAGATCTCCAGTTAAGGTAGCTTACGTTCAATGAAGTTGTTAGTCCATTTTGGAAGTTATATGCACCTGTCATTCCCCATGTGTTTAACATTACATTTTGGTTTCCTGCACCCGCTGTATTTGCATAAGCACTATTAATCTTACCTGTGAAATCTGTTGCACCATTTAAACTCCAAGTCCAATTTCCAGTTTTATAGTTTAAATTTAGTGCATTTGGGTTATCAAATGCAGGTGATCCACCTTGATCTGGCTTAACTCCACCCATAACTGAAACATTTCCTGTGAAATCTGGTACAGTATTTACAGGGGATGCTGCTACTGCTGCTGCATTAATTGTATTTGCTGCTGCTGCAGTATTTGATTCTGTAACGATATTTTGTGAAATTGTGTTTGCCATTGGAGCTGTTACACCTGCTAATGACACTGCAGCTGCTATTGCAAAAATCGCTGTTACTAATAATTTTTTATTCATATATATCTCCTTATTTTGTTTTCAACTGTAATTACTTTATTCGCATTACAGTCTTTATGTTATTATGATATCATAATTTTTTTTAATTTGCAATAATAAATATGTGATTTATGTGTATTTTTACGCACTTTTCTGTGTATTCTTAATTTTTATTTATACAGTTCTATTCACTGGTGTAACTAAAAATCATATATTTCATTACTTGATGGGCACGCAATTGACAGGAAAAACACTCTTTATTAAGAGTTCTTCATATTTTAGGTAATTTAAAAGCTATAATTAAATCCCGAATAAATTTGTCCTCCATAGTTTGTAGAAATATTACCCTTCCCATTTGGAGTCTGACCTATTTGACCATTCATATTATTAGTATACCATTTACCATACACTTGTGCATTTGTGACCCATGACAGACTCGAGGTAATACTCTTCGTATAAGCTATCCCTGGGTAGACACAAACTCTTGTTGAACCTGCTATCGCTCCGATATTGGTTTGCATTGGATCATTTTTAACCGTATTATTATAATAATAACGGGTATCTAAATTCAGATTCAATCCTGGTATAGAAGCAACATTGTAACTTAACATTATAGGATGGAGAATAATATTGTTATTTGAATCATTATCAACTGCTTGAGTCAAAATCAAATAATTATCGTTAGCTTGCTGAATTTGAACCCCAGTTGAATATGAGAAAGCTGTACTCACTTGGTTGGTATACATTGGAAAAATCGAAAATGACTCGCCGTTTTGACCATTCCATGTTCCTGTTATCCCATTAGGAGGGAATCCTGCAGAACTAGATACGGCTAATATTCCATTTGAGCTTCCTAGAACTTGATAATACATTGCTAATGCATAAGTGCTATTTCCATTGACATAAGTCATTGTTGGCGCCAATTGATATCCCGTTACGAGTACTGGGAAAATTCCAGCTGCTGGTGATGAAGATTGTGATCTCCAGTTAAGATAGCTTACATTCATCGATGTGGTCAATCCATTTTGAAAATTATAACCACCTGTGAATCCCCATGTATTTAACATCGTATTTTGGTTACCTGCGCCCATGGCATTTCCGTAACTGCTATTTGACATCCCTGTAAATTCTGTTGCACCATTTAAACTCCAAGTCCAGTTTCCTATTTGATAGTTTAAATTTATCGCGTTTGGATTGTCATATTGAGGTGATTTCCCTTGATCAGGCTTAATTCCACCCATAACTGAAACATTTCCTGTAAAAGGAAATGTAGATGAATTTCCTGCGGCTACAGTCGAATTAATAGTGTTGGTAGTTACAACCACATTGTTATTTGCCCCTGCATTTTGCGAAACTGTTGAAGCAGAGGACGAGCTTTGAGTTATCATATCTGAAAATGTTGCGGTTATAACCTATCCAAACTCTTTAATATCGCTGAAATAGTCAAAAAAATCTGCCAGAAGGCAGATTTTATTATTTTGTCCCAAAGTATCTGTTAAGCAGTCCTAAAAAAGCTTTACCATGTCTTGCTTCATCTTTACACATTTCGTGAACTGAATCATGAATTGCATCAAGGTTAAGTTGTTTTGCTTTTGTAGCAATGGCTTTCTTACCAGCACAAGCTCCATTTTCAGCTAATACTCTTCTTCTTAAGTTCTCTTCAGTTGAAGTAGAGATGATATCATCTTCTCCTAAAAGTTCAGCAAATCTTGCTGCATGCTCTGCTTCTTCCCAAGCAATTGATTTATAAGCTTCTGCAATTTCAGGGTACCCTTCTCTTGAAGCTTGTCTTGCCATTGCAAGATACATTCCAACTTCAGTGCATTCCCCCATGAAGTTTGCTTTCAGACCTTGTACGATTTCAGCATCAGCACCTTTAGCTACACCAATTACATGCTCATCAGCCCAAATTAAATCTGTTCCTACAATTTCAGTGAATTTCTCAGGACCTGCATGACAATGTGGGCATACTTCTGGAGCTGCATCACCTTCATGAATATAGCCACATACTAAACATCTAAATTTTTTCATTATAAAACCTCCTAAAAAATTTATAAAACATTTCTGTTTCACGCTCCAATTCTAACACTCCAAGACTAAGTTGTCAACTTTAATCGTTAACACTTCTCTACTTTTTTACAGCAATATACTTTAAATAATTTATTGAAAAGTTTTTTAAGTCTTCTTTAGTAAGCAGACTTTTTCCACCACCAACATAACGGTTATAAAGCTTTTCAAAAGCGAGTTGTTGACTTTTCACTCCACTTTTTTTATCTTGAACAAGATTATAATACTTCGATCCATTATTATTAGTTTCTGCCGAAAGGCTTACTGAGAGAATCTCGCTCTTTTTAAAGCGAAAATGGTAAATAGAGTTTGAAATTCCGACACTTGAGATCATATTATCACTTAAATTTGCATAATGTGAACTGGCAATGCCTGTAAGTGCCATTAGTCCATACGGAGTGATATTTTGGCTGTATATAACACTTCCGTTCGTAACAAGAACAGATGTTACGCCACCTGCCGTTCTATCCCCATCGGCAATATCTCTTGAGTAATAAAGTGTGTTCCCACTCATCGTCACAGATATAATTGAGGTGAATACGCCGCTACCTCCACCATCATAAATTATTTCAACAATATAATCTAGCCCTATTATTCCTGCACATTTATACAAGAACGTCTCTCCCTGAGGGCTGTTATATTGATAAAATCCTGCTTTTATTGTGGAAATTTGCGCAGTGGGTGATGTGAAAATTTGAGAACTTTTAGCAGCTTGTTCCATATTCATAAAAGGCAGCATCGTTTGTGCATTCACAGGCTTTCCTTGATATATAATAGCTCCTCCGCTCACTTGACTAGCTGAGAAGCTTAGAACTGCGATAAATAAAGCAAGTAATACTACAATAATTTTTTTCATCTTATACCCTTTCCAATCTTCTATTTTTTAGCACGTATCCCATCTCATCTAAATAAGTATTTACTTCTAAAACATCTAAATTTAAATCAAAACATATATCCTCAAATTCTGACTTACTATCTCTAAGTTTCATATTCAAAATACTTAGAAACATCTCTAAATCCATTGTTCTAAACTCTTTCACTACTAACCTCCTATTGAAATTTTGCAGATAACCCTTGCAAAATCACAGCTAAGACTAAAACTGAAATCGCAATACATATTAGAAACCTTGCTTTTTTACTAGCCCCATGCCACTCGCCAAATTTAAACCCCCAAAAATTAGAAGTTAATACAATAAATACCATAAATATTGGATACGCAATTATCGGCCCTACACTTCCAATGAGTCCCGCAGCAAATCCATATAATATTAAACATTCAAAAAATAGTATTGCCATAATTATAATAAGCAGTTGTGAAATAATATGTCCTTTTAAACCACTTTTGCATACAGTCACAGCTTTCTTCCTTCTAGCAGCAATTCCAAAATAAATAACATTAGGAAATAACCCACCCAAAAAGATCCAAATCCAAGGTAGATTGCTTCTAACAAGGACAGAGACGTGTTGTAGATGCGGTGAATTTAAAAATCCACTTGTGGAATAGGCAAAGACGTATCCTTGTGTCATCGAACCAATTCCCGCTAAAATAGCGCACATTATGCCTATTTTTGAGTGATTTTTGCCACTACTACTGTTTTTATTTGCGTCACGTTCTTTTGCTGCAAGGGCAGCAAATATTATTCCAATAATAAATATGCCCACTCCAAGAATGATAATATGTCCAAACATAGTATTTAGTTTACTTCTATGCATAAAAAGTAGGGGTAGTATTGAACCCCCGGCCGTTCCCATTCCGATATTAATAGCATAGGTCACAGAGAGTCCTACATATCTAAAACCAAGGAGACAAAAAATCATCCCAACACCCCATACCGCGCCACCTACAAATGCAGCCACGATATAAGACGGGCTTACCTCAAATAGAGCATGAATAAAGTGCGGATAGAGTATCCATAGTGTCACAAAAGGAACAACTAAATAAGCCCAAATTGAAACATAGAACCACATTCTATCCTCTCCAAGAGTTTTAATAAATTTTCCTGGAATGGCAAATGTCCCATTGAGCATGCCCCCTATAATAACCATTATAATTGCTACGCCTAGTATCTCCATTTAATTTTCCTCTCTCTGATAAAGTTTACTTCCCATCTTGGCAATATAACTTGCACCAAAGATAGCTGTATCATATCCAAATTTTGACAGAATTAGCTTTGGAGGTGTTACTAATTTTAGCCCACTTTTCATCATCTGTTCTGCTTTGTTAAGTAGCTTTTCACCACCACCTACAGAGATTCCACCACCAAAAACTATGACACTCGGTGAAAGAATAGTCACGATATTTCTTAGGCCCATGCCAAGATTATACCCAACTTCTTCCCACTCATCTACACTAAGCAGTTCAGCATTTTTTTGATATATTCGTTTAATTCCATTACCTGAGACAAAACTTTCTAGACATCTTCCACCACCGCACTCGCACATGGCACGTTCAGGAAATTTGCAGCTAAAATCAATACATTGGTGAGCAATTTCAGGGTGTGAAACCCCTTCATATATTTTACCATTAATTAAAAATCCACCACCCATTCCGGTACTCAAAGTAATATAGAGAAAATATTTCTGTGTGTAACCACCTAAAACATATTCTGCTATGGCAGCAACATTGGTATCAACATCTACAAAAAAAGGTACAGAGAACTCTTGCTCCATAATTGCTTTTAACGGTACATCTCTCCATGTCTTTTGATGAAGTGGAGAAACCACCCCAGATGCCCTGTCTAATGGCCCACCAATAGCAGCACCTATCCCGAGAATTTTACTGCCCTCTGCTACTTCACGAATCATTTCAAATAACAGATTTATTCCATCTTCTTGCCCATATGGTGTAGCCTCTTTTACTCTTTTTAACTCTCTACCCTCTTCAGATACAGAGTGCACCATGAATTTAGTGCCTCCAATATCAAGTCCAATATAAATGCCCATTTTTCACTCCCTATTGATATACCAATTTTCCTTGTTCTAATGTAGCTGTTTCTAAACTTCCATTTCGATAAATTTTAAACAACACACTTAACTTATGAAACCCTGCATACTGAACATAATCAATACTGCCTAAGCGGGTAAACCTCTCCAGCTCTCCTTGAGTGATTCTGCCTATAATTATATCACCCTGAAAATTCCCTTCAGAATCAATATTGAGATGCTTCAAAATATGACCATAAGGGCCCACAACTTCGACATCAACTCTATTTGCGTTAGTTATTCCAGAAAATATATAGTGAACTTCTCCTGTGGGGAGATTAATACCAGGTGTATTTCCCTCTTGATAAGCTGAAGTGGTTAAATTAAATGTCAAGCCATTAGTTGGCACTGTTCTAGTTGAGCTACAGCCTATAAAAACAAGAATCATCGTAACACTTAAAGCCGCTATAATAACTTTTAGCATCATGTTTAGTTGCCTATAGTTTCTGCTAAACTAAAATCTAACACAGGACTATCAATCTTAGATAATTGAGATGTTCCATCTTTAAAATTCGAAATAACTTTCACAGAAGTGGAATAGTTTGGATTGATATTCATCATACTGAGCATAAAATAAGCTACAACAACATCTTGACTAAAACTTCCATTTACAACAATTATAGGTTTCTCAGTAATTAAGCCATTTCCTACTGTTGAAACCGCTAAGGTTGATGCCTCGGAGTTTCCAGCAATTTGAAGGTGTACTGTATAAGAATAAAGAGTGCCATTGTAGTTTTGCTTAGTAACATACCAATTTTGTTTTGTTATTATTGTAGATGTATCGGCTATTTTGGTAGCGTTATTTCTACCTTGGTACATTGAACTACACCCTGCTAACCCAAGTATTACTAAAATTACCAAAATAATAAGTGTGAATTTTCTCAATTAGCCTCCTAATCTTTTAAACTATCAATAAATTTTTCAGCATCTGTAGCCGCTTTGCAACCGCTTCCTGCAGAGGTAATAGCTTGATGATACGTTGGATCCATAACATCTCCTGCTGCAAATATTCCCGCGATATTCGTTTGACTCGCTTTACCCTCACGATTATTTGACGTGATAATATAGCCAGCTTCATCTAAACTCACTTGACCGGCAATAAAATCTGTATTAGGTTTATGTCCAATCGCCACAAATATTCCATCAATCTTAACGTTTTCAACTGTTCCTGAACTATTTTTTAACTTAATTCCTGTAACACCAGAATCATTTCCAATAACTTCACTAAGTGTGAAATTTAATTTCATCTCAATTTTTCCGGATGCAACTAATTTTTCAATTCGATTCATCAGAATTTTTTCAGCTCTAAATCCTTCACGTCTATGAACAAGAAAGACTTTTGACGCAATATTAGCAAGATAAAGTGCCTCTTCAATGGCTGTATTTCCTCCACCAATTACTGCAACTTCTTTTCCTTTATAGAAAAAACCATCACACGTAGCACATGTAGATACACCACGTCCTAAGAATTTTTGCTCACTCTCTATCCCAATATACCTAGCCGTTGCTCCTGTTGCAATAATCACTGCATCAGCAGTATATTCACCCATATCTCCTTTTAGGTAAAATGGTGTTTTAAAAAAATTAACCTCAGAAATATTATCGAAAAGTATTTCTGTTTCAAATTTTTCAGCATGTTCGCGCATTCTATCCATTAATACTGGTCCCATAACACCAGAAGCATCGCCGGGCCAATTTTCAACATCGGTTGTTGTGGTAAGTTGCCCACCCATTTGCATTCCTGTAATAATTATTGGTTTAAGATTAGCACGTGCAGCATAAATAGCCGCAGTATAACCTGCAACACCAGAGCCTAAAATAATTAGTTGTTCATGTCTCATTATATCACTCCTTTTTAAATAATATATCTTATTTTAACAATAATTGGAAACTATTTCAATATAAAAATAAAGAGGCAGCTGCCTCTTTATTTTTATCGACAAAGTTCAAGAATATTTTTGATATCTACTCTTGAAATATTTTCTTTTTCCCCAATACACTTTGGAAAGAAATCTCCATGAGAATTCATTGTTTTTATGATGTGATCAAAATTTTCAGGATTAATACCATAATCACTTAAATGTGTTTTAACACCGAGGCTCTCAAAAAACTCTCTCGTTTTCTAACTTCTCACTTTTTTTATAATGAAGTAGACTTGGAAGTACTATAGCAAGCGTTTGACCATGATCAAGCCCATAAGCCGCAGTAAGTTCATGCCCTATCAAATGCGTAGCCCAATCTTGAGGCACGCCCACACCAATGAGTCCATTAAGTGCCATAGTAGCACTCCACATAAGATTTGCTCTTAAATCATAGTTTTCTAAATTTTCGAGAACTTTTGGGCCGTCAGATACAAGAATTGCTAAAATGCTTTCTGAAAATCTATCTTGAATTTGGGCATTTACAGGAAAAGTCAAATACTGTTCTGTCGTATGAACAAATGCATCTACGATTCCATTTTTTACTTGTTTAATAGGAAGCGAGTACGTTACTTGAGGATCTAAAATTGAAAATTGAGGAAAAAGCAAAGGATGCCCCATAGAAAGCTTTTCTCCTGTCTCTTTTTTAGAGAGCACAAAACCAGAATTCATTTCACTACCAGTTGCTGGCAGTGTAAGAACTGTCCCAAGTTTTACAGCATCTTTAATAAATGCTTTCTTTATAATAAAATCCCAAGGATTGCCGTCATATTTTATTCCAGCAATAATAAACTTACTTCCGTCAATAACACTTCCACCACCCACAGCGAGTACAAATTCAACTTGTTCTTTTTTCCCAAGTTCAATTGCTTTCATACATGTTTCATAAGTTGGATTGGCTTCAATTCCTCCAAATTCAACAACACTACAGTGTGAAAGTGCTTCCATCACTTGTGTGTATACTCCATTTGACTTGATACTTCCTCCACCATAGGTCACCATTACTTTAGTTCCTGATTCAATTAAAGTTTTTAGTTTAGAAATCTCTCCTTTTCCAAAAACAATTCTTGTAGGGTTTTGATATTCAAAATTATACATTCTTTCCTCCTAAATATTTAAAAAAATAAAAAGGGCATAAGCCCTTTTTATTAGTTACTTGAACCGCTTGCTACCCCACCACCTGTATCTCCTCCGCTTATTGGAAGTGATGCTTGAGGCATTGCTTTTTTATTGATTTTAACATACTTTGCCTCATTGGCAACAAACCATTGCTGAATTGCCTGAGCAGATTCTTGCTGCTGTAGCATTTGAACAATTTGAGCTTTTACTTGTGTAAAAGGTTGATTAATTTGAGATGAATACTGTTTATAAAAACTTTGCGCCTGAGCATCCGTTATTTGAATATTATTAACGATCTCTTTTTGTTGTGTTACCATAGCTAATGCTTGGCTTGAAATCATAGCGTAAATTTGCTTGTAATCTTTAGAGTTCTGTAAATTATCCTTCTTAGCAGAAGCAAGTAGTAATTTATTAAGCATTACTTGGCTAAATACTTGTTGTTTTGCTTGTGAATTCATCTGAGCAATATATTGAACTGCAGCAGCTGGAGAAATAGCTTGTCCAGTTTGTTGCTGAGCCATAGTTGAAACGGCACTAATTAAATCTTGTCCTGTAATATTTTGTCCATTAATTGTAGCAAATACAGTAGAAGACCCACTTGTAATAACAGCTGTTCCGCTAATAAATGCATTTACATTCGCTTGATTTTCACTTCCAAAGCGTTTAATACTACTTGTTTGAAATGATTGCATTTGTTGAATAAATTTTTGTTGTTGTAACTGTTGTTTTAGCATTGGCGTAGCTTGTGTAAGTGACATTGCTTGAGCCGGAATAATTTGATTTACCTTTATAACACTCCAATCACCCATAAGCTGAACTGGTTTTGAATATACTCCTGGTGAAGTCATACTAAATATTGCTGCTTTATAGGCACCTATAGCATTACTTTGCGAGTAAGTTCCAATGAGTCCACCTTTCTGTGCAGTTTGTGTATCTAATGACTGTGTTTTTGCAATCGCTGAAAATGCATTATCTAAAACCGTTCCTGATTTGCCTTGAAGTTGAGAGATAATTGCTTGAGCTTGAGCTTTTGTTTTTACAACAATATGTGAAACTACTGCTTGTTGCGGCACGCTAAGTTGTGACTTTTGCGCATTATAGGCACTACTAACATCTTGATCTGTAACTTTTGCAGCGTTGGTAATATATTTTTGCATAGCTACTTGTGAAAGGATTTGATTTTGCTGACTTGTCATCATTGTTTGATAATCTGATGACTTTTCATAACCTTTTTGCATACCAACATAATCTAATAATTTGATATAAATCAAATTATTAATTACTGCTAGTTTTTGATCTGCACTAATATTAGATGGTGCACCAATTTGTACTAAATACTGATTCACATCTGCATCAGTCACTTTGTATTTCCCGCCAATCACTGCATAAGTCGCGCCTTGTTTTTGACATCCAGTAACAACAAATGCTATAACAATCACTATAATTGCAATAAGTGTAATATATCTTTTTTTCACTTCATTCCTCCTAGTTTATTTAATAGTTAATCTATTCGTACTAAAAATATATCAAAAATCTGTGAACGTAGCGTGATTTAGAATTGCATTGTTTCTATGTAAATAGATTTTCAATATCTTTAACGGTCAATTTTTTGAAAATGTTACTATTATCATCGATAAGTGACTTAAAGAGTTTGCTTTTTCTTTCTTGTATCTCTAAAATTTTTTCTTCAATTGTATCACTTGTGATCAACTTATAAACATTAAGATTTTTAGTTTGTCCCATACGATAAGCTCTATCGGTCGCTTGTTTTTCAACCATAGGATTCCACCAAGGATCAACATGAATTACGGTATCTGCAGCAGTTAAATTAAGACCTTCCCCACCCGCTTTTAAACTAATAAAAAAAATTTTAATATCTGTATTGTTATTAAATTTATCTATAATGTCTTTTCTGTTTTTGGTCTCACCCGTTAGCATGGTATAGGGGATTTGTTTAGCAATGGCAATTTTTTCCAATACTTTGAGCATTTTTACAAATTGACTAAAAACAATTACTTTATGATCGCCTCTTACAATATCATCTAATAGTGCTTCAAATACTTCAACTTTTCCACTTGTTGTATCCATGTGCCCAATTAATTCAGGATGATCACAAATTTCACGCAAATAAGTAATAGCAGAAAAAATAGTAAAGAAAGATCTCTTTATACCATGTTCTTTAATTCGTTCAATAACTTGCTTACGTTTCTTTGCAAGAAGTTCGTCATATATTTCTCTTTGTCTTTCGTGAAGCTCTATTTTATAAACTCTTTCAATTTTTTCTGGAAGCTCCTTAAGCACTTGCTCTTTCGTTCGTCTAAGAATAAAAGGACGCGTTTTAAATTGCAACTGCTCAACACATGTTTCTCCAGAATACTTCTCAAAATCTCCAAGATATCCTGGCATTAAGAATTCAAATATTGACCAGAGATTTTTAATAGAATTTTCAACAGGTGTTCCTGAAAGCGCTAATCTAAATTTTGAAGGAATCTCCTTTACACCTTTCCATACCATCGTATTATCATTCTTGATATGTTGTGCTTCATCTAAAATTATCGTGTGAAATTTATAAGTTTTAAGATCTTCCAAGTCCTTTTTCATAATTCCATAGGAAGTGATAATAAATTTTTTAGAAAGTAACTTCTTAGAAAGTTCAACTCGTTTTTTCTTATTTCCATCATAAATTAAAAAATTCGTAGTTTTCAAAAATTTTTTCAACTCAATTTCCCAGTTGTATAAAACAGATTTTGGCGCAATAATTAAAAATTTAGTGTCATTTTCTTTTACTGAACTTAAGTAAACCAAAGTCTGAATGGTTTTTCCAAGACCCATGTCATCCGCTAATATTCCCGAAAATCCAAATGATTGCATGAAGTTTAGCCACTCCACCCCTTCTTTTTGATAATTCCTTAAAAGTTTCGAATATTTTACTGGAATTTCAAGAGGGTTCACATGATTTTTTAATTCAATGTTATTATATTTCCTATACTCTTCCATTTTACACAAAATATCTTCTTTAGTTCTATTTTGAAGCTCTTCAACTTCAGAAAGAATTTCTATATTTTTAATATAATAGATTTCACTGCCACGTCTCAAAATACCTGAACGCTTAATTCTTCTTACATCTTTATCATTCAATTTGAATCTATTTATTCTATAGGTTATTTTAAGATTAGAACCTGCTTCAGCAAGCTCTGCAGCAATTTCTCCTTTAATATTATGATCTTTTATACCAATTTTTTCCCAGGTTCTTGGAATTATTGAATAATCAACGAGCCAAAAGTTACCTTTGCATAGAAAACCTAATTCTTTATACTCTAAATTTTTTGATTTTAAAAAATTAAAAAACCTTTTGTACTCTTTAATATTTATACGTGCCCATTTATGTGAATTGATTTTATTATAGCCCGTGTTAAGCATCAGAAGTTCGAATTCACTATAAAGTTTGCCATCAATCTCCATCTGAGGGATGAGATACATTTTACGTGATATCTCTTTAAATCTCAAGATACAATGTGTTTTAATCGTCTCTAACTCATATTTACTAAACTTATCGCTTATCTCAATTGTATCATCAAACTTATACTCCACCATACGTTCAAATAAGAACTCAGGCGTAAGTTCTTCTCCATTTTCTGAAAGTAAATGCTGATTTCTTACATAGATAACCCCTGGAGATTTATTCTTACCAATCTCTTTTACAACTAGCTTGTTTTGCTTGTCCATATCTAAAGAATATCTGACTTTTTGAACTTCCGGACGATTTCCAATTTCAATAATGTCATCTAAAAATTTCAATATTTTTTCGTCTAACTCAAAATTGCCTTTTTCAACGATATAATAAAAGAGTTGTCGTTCGCTACTATTCATTTTATCTAAATGCAGTGCAAAACTACTTTCATATTTTGCCCGTCCTGCAATCCATTCCAAAAGTTTTATTTCATAATTTACAACTAAACTTTTTTCTAAAATTGAATATTCATACCCAACAGTTTTAAGTTTTTTTGTTCTATTTTTAATATCATTTCTTTCAATAAACCTTGAAATCACTGGAAGTGTATGTCTACATAGACTATATTGGTAGCATGAACATGTCCCGTTTGAAAGATATTCTCTATCTTTATTAATAAACATTTGAACATTATAAACTTCGCCTCTTTCCATAACTTCAGCCTCAATACAACTCACAGCATCACTTTCGGAATGCTCGCTATAATTAATAATTGACCCTTTTAACTTTTTTCCTTCTTCAATTTCTTGTTTCTGAGCTATTAAGTTTAAAAAACTCTCAATTAGCACATTTCCCCCTAACTTATTCAGATACTAAGTATACGAATACTATCAAATTGATTAAAAACAGTTAACCTTATTATAATTATATCATATTTACTTTTCTTTCGCAACACAAAAAAAAGAGAATAAATAAAAATTATTCTCCCATTATGATATTTACAAATGTTTCTTTTATGCTCTCTATTTCAAATTTAAAATTCAATGGCTTGATTTCTATATAATACGAACCTAAATACATCTTCTTGCCAAATTTAATCCCATATTTATAGTCACCTATAATAGGTAACTTTTCGCTTGCTAAGTGTACTCTGATTTGGTGTTTTCTTCCTGTAAATAACTCTAACTCTACCAGATTTATATCGCTCCTACTTAACAAACATTTCACCCCTGTTTTAGACACTTTTCCCTCTTTTGAAACTATTACATTTTCGTCACATGTCAACAATGCTTTATCAATAAAAAATTCATTTTTCTTGATACTTCCCTTACATATAGCCAAATATTTCTTTGTGATTTCCGAGTTTTTTTGATACTGTGAAAGCATACGTATAGAACTTTTATTTTTTCCTATTAATACTAACCCCCAAGTAGGCTTATCTAACCGATTGATTGCAGTCAAATCTGGGTTATTATAATATTGTTTTAATATTTCTACAAGACCCACTTCATGTTCACTTCCCGTGTGAATCACCTGATTCCCATTTTTATTAAAAAGCAAGAAATCATCGTTTTCAAAAACAATTTGTTTTGATAATTCAATGCAAGCTTCTTTAGATACAACTACCTCTGCATTTTTTTTCTCAACTGTTCCTACTAAATCATAAAAGACAACATTATCTCCAAGCTGTAAACGATAAGATTGATCAACTTTTTTCGAATTAACCTTTATCTTTCCCTTTCTAAAACTCGAAAAGACATAAGAGAGCGAAAAACCCTTCATTAATTGACGCGCTACCCTATCAATTCTAACATTTTCATACTCTTTACTTACCTCTAAAACAAGCATTATTTACCTGCATTTCTAGAAATAATATTTTGTGAAATCCCTATAAGCATGAAAAAAAGTATAAAGGAAGTTCCACCGTAGCTCATCAATATTAAGGGTACCCCTACAGCAGGTATAATTCCTATAACCATGCCAATATTAATAAACGTATGACAAAATATTATCACAGCTGCACCGTAGATAAAAAGTCTTCCAAAAACATCATCAACCTGTCTAGCATAGCTTAAAAGACGCACTATAATATAAAGATAAACTAAAATCAGAACCGTAGAACCAATAAAACCAATTTCTTCTGCTATAACACCAAAAATGAAATCCGTATGAGATTCCGGTAGAAAATTCAGTTGATTTTGTGTTCCATGAAAAATTCCTTGTCCAAAAAGCCCTCCAGAACCTACAGCAATTTTAGCTTGAATAACATTCCATCCTGCACCCTGAGAATACTTATCTGGATCAAGAAATACCAATAACCTTGCTTTTTGAAAAGGTTTTAAAAAATGAAAAAAACCCGGAACCATTGCAAGTATGACAACAAAAAGGCATAATAATTTTTTTATATTCACTTCATATGCAAAAATTATAAAACAATACAAAAATAGAACAATAAGGGCTGTCCCTAGATCCGGTTGTTTTAAAATAAGTATAAATGCAGGAAATACATGCAAAAATGTTCTTCCTATATCTCTAAACCCTTTTATTCCTTTTGGATAATTCTTAGCAATTAAAGTAATTAAGGTAATTAATATTAGAATTTTAGCGAATTCCGACGGTTGAATTTGTATTCCTCCAACAGAAATCCATCTTTGGGCACCTTTCGCACTCTTTCCAATGGCGTAAACACTTCCAAGCATCAATATATTAAAAATATAGAGTGGCCACGCAATTCGAGCATACCATCGATAGTCTAGTGTAGAAAAAATAAAAAATGTAATGTACCCAACTATAAGCCAAAAAATTTCTTTTTTTAGAT
The DNA here is from genome assembly GCA_026387965.1 of Fusobacteriota bacterium. Taxonomy (GTDB): domain Bacteria; phylum Fusobacteriota; class Fusobacteriia; order JAPLKR01; family JAPLKR01; genus JAPLKR01. The sequence continues at coordinate 38,432 of JAPLKR010000103.1, forward strand.
AATAAAATCCATCCGCTTTATATGTTGCACTGTATACAAATAACAAACTAAATATTGAGAGGATGATGACTGCCCTCATCATCCCCTTGTCAAAAAATCTTTTTCTGTAAAAAAATTCTATTTTAAACCATTTTAAATATGAACTAATCATTACATCCTCTTTTTTTCACTTCTTTAACTGGTATACTTACTGAAATTCCCATTGTGTTATTTTCTTGACCCACATTAATCTCCATGCCGCCTTCATCAATTTCAAGATATTTTTTAAATACAGAAATAATATCTTTCTTTAGCTCTTCTAAAACTTGTGGCGAGATATTGGATTTTTGCTGCATTATTACAATTTTCAGCCTATTTTTAGCAATATCTTTACTTTTTGCTTCATTTCTAAAAAGACTTTTGATTAAATCTAACATAGCTCCCCCTCGCCTATTTTCTTACTTTCTTTTTAAAGAGTTTTGTGAAAAATCCCGCTTGTTTTGAAATATCTAGAAGTGGTAATTTTTCACCAAGAATTCGTTTAGTAATATTACGGTACGCTTGACCTGCTAAACAATGTGAATCACGAACAAGTGGCTCACCTTTATTGGCAGATACAACAATCTCTTGATCTTCAGGAACAATTCCAATTAGTTCTATTTTCAAAAGATCTAGAACATCTTCTATATCAAGCATGTCACCGCGTTTTACCATTTCAGGTCGAATTCTATTTATGATAAGTTTAATATCCTTTTTGCCTTGAGATTCAAGTAGCCCAATAATTCTATCCGCGTCTCTTACTGCTGATACTTCAGGATTGGTAACAATAAGCACATGATCTGCGCCCATCGTAGCTATTTTAAACCCTTGCTCAATTCCAGCTGGACAATCTACAATTATAAAATCAAATGTTTTTCTAAGTTCAGTTAGAATTTTATCCATTCCATCTTTTGTTAGCGCTTCTTTATCGCGTGTTTGTGCTGCAGGTAACAGCTGAAGATTCTCTCTAAAATGCCTATCTTTAATTAATGCATTTTCAAGCTTTGCTCTTCCTTCTACTACATCAATAATATCATATACTATTCTATTTTCGAGTCCCATAATAACATCTAAATTTCTCAGACCGATATCTGCATCGATAACTGCAACTTTTTTACCAAGCATTGCAAGGCCTGTACTAATATTTGCCGTTGTAGTTGTTTTTCCTACGCCTCCTTTACCTGATGTAATGACATAAACTTTCCCATTTTCGTGTGACATTATTCCTCCTAATTTTTCCCTGTATGGCGACAACGTGTACCTGTTGCCACTCAATATTTTCAATTTTAACGAGTACAAATTGTGCAATTCTTTCCAAAGGCATAATTGTATAACTATCACAACTTAAGTTTGCTACAATGACTTTAATTTCACCTCTATAATCACTATCAATCGTGCCTGGGGTATTTAAAAGAGAAATCCCATATTTAATGGCGAGACCACTTCTTGGTCTTACTTGAATTTCATACCCTAGAGGAATTTCAACTCTAATTCCCGTTCTGACTAATGTTCTTTCTAATGAATTAAGCACTATCGGTTCAGAAATAAATGCATACACATCCATACCTGAAGATCCAATAGTCATCTGTTCTGGAAGCTTTACACCATCTTCACAAATAATTTTAACACACACTTTTTTCATTAAACTCTCCTAATAAAACAGTTGAATAGTTACTTGTTACAAAAATTTTCTTGGCAAGATCTTCAATCTCGCGTCTTGTAACCTCATTTACTTTTTGAACAATTTCAGAAATATCAATAATTTTTCCATATTGTAAATAGGATATTGCATTTCTTGACATCTTGTTTTTGTTTGATTCAAGAGCAATAAGACGTTCACTTAAAAATTGATTTTTTGCCTTTTGAAGTTCAAAATCCGTTATACCTAAAAGAGAAATTTTCTCCATTTCACTTTTAATTAGATCCACAGCTTTTTGGTAATTTTCCGTGGAAGTAGCAGCATAAATTGTAAATACGCCTCCCTCTTGATAATGCGTTAAATAGGTGTAAATCGTATACGCAAGCCCATGCTCTTCACGAACAGTTTGAAAAAGTCTTGAACTCATATTACCTCCCAATATCGCTGAGATCAAGTGATAATGATAAATCCACTCATCAGAAAGAGATATACCAGAAAGATTAATGCATAAATGTACCTGGCTGCTATTTTGAATAATTTTTTTATCTATTATATTATACACAAATGGGCTGTTTTGTTCAACTTTTTTACTAATAATAATATTCTTAAAATTTTCCTCTAAGTTTTCAATAATGTCTTTCTCAGTAAAATTACCACTCACTGATATAACCATGTTATTCACTGTGTAATTATCTTTAATAAAATCAATAATTTGATTTCTTTTAATTTTTTTAACACTCTCTATGGTCCCTAAAATATTATGAGCAACGGCACTTCCTTTTAGAACTAGTTCACAGTTCAAATCATGCAAATGCTCTTCTGGAATATCCTCATACATTTTAATCTCTTCTAAAATAACAAGTTTTTCTTTTTCTAACTCTTCTTCATCAAATTTTGATTGCAATATCATATCGGTAAGAATATCAAGGCCCTTAATAGCGTGTTCAGGAAGTAACGTCATATAATAGGACGTTATTTCTTTATCTGTATAGGCATTCATATTTGCGCCAATAAAATCTGCTCCTTCTGATATCTCTCTCGCACTACGTTTATGAGTTCCTTTAAACCTCATATGTTCAATAAGATGAGCCATTCCCTCAATTTCAGTTGGTTCATCTTTAGATCCACAGCGAATATAATACCCAATGGAGAGCGAAGTACTTAGTGGGTTATAATCTAAAACAACTGGTATATTGCACGTTAACATCTCAATTTTTTTCATAAATTCTCCTTAATGTTCAGCTTTTGCCATAAAGTATATTCCAATAATCAACGCTATAATTTTAGGACATAACACCAAAATTATTGTTGGTAAGCGAGGGTTTCCTGCAAGTGTAATAAAAATTGAATTTATAATAAAAAATCCATATCCAATAACCACCGCAAGTGCAATACTTACTGCTGCACCTCCTCTTACATAACGACTTCCTAAGGCAAATCCTAAAAAGCATGTAAAAAAGCTCATAAAAGGAAAAGCGAATACTTCATAAAAAGTGGCTAAAAGTTCGGTCTTTTGTTTTAACGTAAAGTTATAACTTCCAATGATTTTATAAAGTTCCCATGGTGTAGTACTCTCAGGGGTAACAGTTCTCTGTATGTCCTCTTTAAATTGAATATTTATAAAATCCGCAGAATATAAGGAAATTGTTTTAATGGTTCCCTTTTGTATATCATTTACGGTCACGTCATGAAGTGTCCATACACCACTTCTTTGCTCTCCACTTCGAGCAGTAAAGATCATCATAACTTTCGAAAAATCAGGGGAAACCTCGACAACTTCCATATTTGTAAACGTTTTTAAAATAACATTAGCCTGCTGGAAATAATAATAGAAATTTCCTGACTTCATATATGAATTATTTAAAATTGGACTTTCTTTAATCTCGCCATTAGATCGGTGCTGTAAATTATTTGAAAAATACGTCAATTTAGGTGCCCATTCTGTATTCACATAAAGTAAAAAACAAGACAAAATAAACGTGACGATTATGGGGTATATCATAATTCTTTTTAAACTTATTCCACTCGTTTTGAGAGCAATTATTTCCAAACTGCTAGCCATTTTATTGGTAAACATCAAACACCCAATGAGAACGCCTACTGGCGCAACCATAACAATATGAGAGGGTAAAAGTTCTAAAATAGAGATCATACCAGCATTTATAGAATAATCGCCTTGTAAAACAGGACTTATCACTCTAAAAAAATCTGAAAGAAAATAAAATAGAGTAAATGCAGCTATTCCAATTGTAATGGATTTGATATAATTTATGGTTACGTAGCGATCTAACTTTTTCATATATATTCCTATCGTGTTTTTTTCTGTTTAATAAATAAAAATATTGAAAATATGATGAGAACAATATTAGGATACCACATCCCAAAAAATGGTGTAACCGCACGATTGAGTGCTAACATTGTGCCAACTTGCATCATGGCAAGATATATAAATATTAAAATCAAACTAAATCCAAAACTAATGCCTTTACCAGAACGTCTATTTTTTATAGACAAAAGGGTCCCTAAAAAAATTAAGATTATTGGCGAAAAGGACATAGCTAAATACTGTTGCAACATAATCTGATCAGGAATAGAATCCCCATGTCCCTCTCGTGTTGTTTTAATTCTTTCAAGTAGCTCACCTAAAGAATAATAGGCATTATTATCGACACTTGAAGAATTTAAATTAGCTGTAAAACTTCCCAGTGGAATAACTTGTGAAGAAAAGGTTCCAGTAATATTGGCTTTCCCCGTATTATCCATACTATAAATCATCCCATTACTCAGGGCAATTTCACCACTGCTCATTTTCATATTTTGAGCTACAGTAACCATAGGAAACACACCGTTAATATTTTGAAAATAGATCACATTTGTCGCAGTATTAGTCGATTTGTTCAGATTCTCAACATATAGACTAAAGCCCGGAATATCTTGCAAAAATTGGCCTGGAATTATTAACATTGTGGGCCTGGAAAATAGCATTTGCTTAACAACATTTTCCATTTTTGTTCTCGTGTCAGGCACAACATACTGCAAAATAAATAGAACAAAAAAACATATAAGTACGCCAATAATAATGGCGGTACGTGTAAGTCTTCTCACGCTCACTCCAGCAGCTTCAAAAGCTGTAATTTCGCTATTTGCCGATAGACTTCCAAAAGCAATCATAGTCCCCATTAATACACCCATTGGAATAGTAAAAATAAGTGTTGAAGGAAGCATGTATGCAAGAAGTTTTATAATAAGAATTGGATTAATTTGTTTTTGTACCAAATTATTCATTTCATTGACTAACTGTTCAATAAGAAAAAGACATGCAAAAATTCCTACTCCAAAGATAAGTGGAGGCATCATAGTCTGAATAATGTATCTATCTAATATTTTAAGCTTAATACTTCGCACATCTCCCCCTACTCATTTGTTGTTGTGATATTATTATACATCTTTTCAAGTCCATTAATCAAACCATTCAAAGCAATCTGATTTCTATATTGACTTACATTTGCTGCTATAGATTTTGGCAAAAATTTACTTGTGATTACAACTCTTGGAAGTAATACTTTTACATAGAAACTATTTTGAGTAAGTTTTTGACAAGAATTATTTGATGTGGATAGCGCCATTAATACAAGTATGATAAATACAACTAGTAGTGCCCCTTTTATTAGTCCTAGAACACCTCCTAAGACCCTATCTAACCAACCAAGCAAAGCAATTTTAATAATTACTCTCAAAAACTTCGCACAGAGTGCGAGTAAAAAATATAAAATTAAAAAAATAACCACATACAACAGTACTGTTAATGTTGTGTGTGAACTCTCAATATGAACAAATTTTATCACATGAGGTGTTAAATACTTTGAAAGTAGTACCGCAATTAAAAAACCAAAAATGGAGAAAAATTCAGCAATAAAGCCACGAAAAAATCCTATTGCTGCAAAGAGTATGATAATCAGTGTTAATATTAAATCTAAACTCATTTTCCCTCCATTTTAAAAATTATTGTAAACTGAATTTTGAAGAAGTGTCACTTTACACACAAGTTCTTCGTCTTTAAAATATAATTTTGTTATTCTTGGATTAATACTCGTTAGTATTTCCCAAGGTATTGTACCACAGACATCGGCCATTTTATAAATAGAAATATTTTCGCCAAGCAATATAACGTCTTTGTGAAGCGGTTTTCGAATATTTGAAGCATTTATCATCAAATTATCCATACATATTCTTCCAACGATAGAACACTTCTGCCCCGTCACTTCTACATCCCAATTATTACTCAGGTTTCGAAAAAGTCCATCTGCATACCCTATTGGAACCGTTGCAATAATTTCGCCACTTTTTGCTGTATAACTACGTCCATAGCTTATATCTAGAGATGCCTCAATCTTTTTCACAAAAAGTATTTTACTTTTAAAAGTCATAATTTGCTTTAGCTTTATCGTATCAAAGTTACATGGATACACACCGTAGAGAATCAAACCAGGTCTTACCATATTCTCATATTTGCTTAACTTAGGAAATCTGAGTATTCCGGCACTATTTAAAATATGAATATATTCTATAGAATATTTTTCTAAAACTTTTTGTACTATTAAATCAAAATCTGAGATTTGTTTTTGAGTGTACTCGTGGCTCTGCAATGAGTCCCCATCTGCATCAGAAAGATGTGTATACAGGCCACAAATTTCTGCAACTTTCAACCTTTTTATAATACGAATCGCCCTTATCGTTTCCAAGGGTTTAAAACCAATTCTACCCATTCCTGTATCAACTTTAATATGTATTTTCAAAGGATTTTTTCTAAAAAAAAATCTCTTTTCATACAAAAACTTAATTTCTTCTGGGCTTGATATGGTAATTTGAATGTTTTTTAGTGCAATCTCTTCAAATTCTTCAAGTGGTACACTTGATAAAATTAAAATGGTTGACTTTATACCCTCTTCACGCAGTAAAAATGCCTCTTCACTCGTTGCAACTCCAAAATACTCTATCCCTAAATTAGATAAATGTTTAGCTATAGCAAATGCTCCATGTCCATAAGCATTTGCCTTAATAATTGCCATTATTTTTTTATTTAACACTTGATTTTGAATTTGTATAACATTATGTGTTAACCTATCAAGATTGACATCAATCCAAGCGCGCATACACAACTCCTATTTTAAATTAAACATTACTGAGCTTTTTACTTCCCAAGTTTTAAGCTGCCCTTCTCTAAAAAGCCATCCTAAACCCAATAAAAACTCATCTCTCGTTAGTCCGCTCTCTTTTAATAAATTTGAAAAACTAATTTCTCCTTTATCATTTAAAATATTCCAAATAATTCCTGCCGTTTTTCCTATTGCATCCGTTGAATATTTCATTATACTATTCCCCCCTCAGAAACCTCTATTTTAATTTTTTGTTTTTTTGTTTTTCCTTTTTTTCTTTTTCTCTCTTCAATTAAGAATACGATCGGACTTGCTACAAATATTGATGAGTAGGTTCCAGAAATAATTCCTATAAGTAGAGTAAGTAAGAATGTGTGAAGTGTAAGTCCTCCAAAAACAAGCATTGCTAGAATTGCTAGGCACGTTGTAACTGAAGAATTGATAGAACGTGTAAACGTTTGAGAAATACTACTATCAATAATATTTTCCAATGTATCTTTATTGAACAGTTTGCGTCTATTTTCTCTAATTCTATCAAATATTACAATGGTATCGTTAATGGAATACCCTAAAATAGTTAATATAGCGGCAATAAATGTCGAATCAATTTGCCAACCAATCAAAGATATAATCCCAGCGGCCATCACAATATCGTGAATAAGAGAAATAATTGCCCCCATCGCAAAACTAAATTCAAAACGAATGGTAATATATAGCACTATTGCGATACATCCAACAATAACTGCAAGTATTCCACTTTTGACAAGCTGAGAGCTAATAGAAGGTCCGATAAGCTCATATGACTGTAGTTGTGCATTAGGAAATTGCTCTGAAATTGCAGTCACAACACTCTCTTTTTCACTTTCAGCAAGTGGAGCTGTTCGAATATTCATAGTATTATTACCACTTGATTGAACAATACCCTCTTTTAAATTTGGAAATTGGGATGCTAACGTTGACATTTCTGACTGAACTGCTGTTACTGTTGTTCCTTGTTGAAATTGAAACTGAAATAAACTACCCCCTGTAAAATCAATTCCAAGGTTAAATCCTTTGAAAACAATAATACAAAGAAAGAAAATAAATGTTATTGCTTCAATTGAAAGAAATATTTTACTATTTTTAATATATCTCAGTTGCATCTATTTTACCTCCTTTGGTTTGACACCAAATAGTTTTGTCGATTTTATTTTAAAGAAAATTACAAACTCACTTAAAATAATATTTGAAGCCCAAACATTTGTAAACAGACTTGCAATAAGTCCGATAAGTAGTGTTACTGCAAATCCTTTGATCTCACCTGTTCCAAGCCAAATTAGAATCAAAGAAATTATTATACCTGTCATGTGCGCATCAATAATTGTAACCATTGTTTTGCTAGTTCCTTGCTCTACAGATTTTAACACACTATTGCCATTTCGCATCTCTTCTTTAATTCTTTCAAAAATAATAACATTCGCATCTACTGCTATACCAAGTGTTAGAATAAATGCTGCAATTCCTGGAAGTGTAAAAGTTACTCCAAAAAATTGCATTCCTGCAAATGTAATAAATCCAAAAATAATGAGTGAAACAATTGCCATCAACCCTGGAACTCTATACCAAATAAACATGAAAATACCGATTAGTACAAGTGCAAGTATTCCAGCATGGAAACTTTTTAGTATGGATATCGCTCCAAGTGTTGGCCCAACCTGACTCATGCTAAGTACTGTAACATTTAATGGAAGTGCCCCTGCATTAATCATATTAGCCACTTCAACAGTTTGTTTTGTCGTAAACTGGCCTTGAATAATAGCTTGACCATTTAATATTGGAGTTTCTAAAACAGGACTTGATTCAACTTGACCATTTAGAAGTATTGCAAGTTGTTTCCCTACATTTTGACTAGTGATTTGGGCAAATTTTTGTGTTCCAGTTGATGTAAATGTAATATTTACTCCTGGCAGACCTTTCGAATCATATCCCGGAGCTGCAACTTTTACATCGCTTCCTGTCATAAGTGTTGGCCCTAGTGCCCCATCACTTTGAACTATTTTAAATTCTAAAACGTTCATTGAACCTAAAATTTTCATGGCTTCATTCGCATCGGTTGCACCTGGAAGTTGAACGATAATTTTGTCATTCCCACTCTTTTCAATGGTAGACTCGGATACCCCAAGTCCATTAATTCGTTTATTTAATCCATCAATAAGTGCCGACATAGATTGTGGATTGACCTGTGCTTGAGCCGTTGGCTGAGCTTGCAATGTCGCAGAAACTCCCCCTTTCAAATCTAACCCCAACTTAACTGGTATCATGAAAGTGCAGTATAATGCCGCTAAAAGCACTACTATAATAATGCCAAGTTTGATGAGTAATTCTTTTTTCATTTATTTTTTCCCCTCCATTAATTTATTTTTTAAGTGCGTTTCAAGAATAATGGCAGCAGCCACTTTATCAACGACATTCTTATGATTTTTACGTCTTTCATTTCCAATCGTATATAAAAGTTCATGGGCTTCTACCGTTGAAAGGCGCTCATCAACAAAAATAATTTTAACTCTGTGTTCTAGTTTATTATAAAGTTTTTTAGCAAAAAGCTCGACTTTTTCAGTTTGAAGTGTTTTCTCACCGTCCATGCCATAGGGAATTCCAACAATAATTTCTTTAATTTCATATTCGCCCACTAACTCTCTAATCCTATCTAGAGCTTTAATTTTCTTTCTGTCAATTACTTCTAAAGGCTTTGAAATGATTTGCATCGGGTCGCTAATTGCCACACCAATTCTCACATCTCCAACATCTAAGGATAAAAGTCTCATATTTTTCCTTTAATGAACTCTTTTAAGCTACCCTCTAACTCTTTAAACGATAAAGTTAATTCACTTTTAGAAATTCCTGCTTGAACAATGTCTGGTCTTCCGCCACCTTTAAATCCAAGTACCTTTAGGTGTTCCATAATATCTCTAGCATCAAGTTGAATTCTACCTGACAACTCTTTTGATAGTGAAATGAGAAGCGTCAAATTATCTTCTATTTTAACACCATATACAAATATTGATAAAGGGAACTTTTGTTTCAAACTATCTAACAATAGCTTAGCATCTTTTATATCTACATCATCTTCAATCATAAAGAAAAAACGCGCAGCTCCAAGATCTTGAAACTTTTGAGCAATAGCAGTAACAGAGTGATTTCTTATCTCCTCTTTAAGTTTTTCAATTGTTTGATCTTTTTCCTTCATTTCATCAACCAATTTGTCCAATTTTTCAATTAATTTATAACGGTTTGCTTTAAGTTTATCAGAAATTTTATCAAGCTCTGATTCCATAAAATTATAGCGTCTGTAAACTTCATATCCTGTAATAGCTTCAATTCGTCTCACACCTGCAGAGATACCTGCTTCAGAAAGAATTTTCAGCATTCCTAGATCACCTGTTCGATCAACGTGAGTTCCGCCACACAGTTCTATGGATTCACCCTCAATCTCAATTACACGAACAAAATCTTGATATTTATCATCAAAAAAAGCTAATGCACCTCGACTCTCAGCTTGTGTGAAACTCATTTCTTCCTTTGAAACTCCACTATTTTTCCAAATTATTTCATTCACTTCTTTTTCAATTTTTTGAATTAAATCACGATCTACCGCTTGAAAATAGCTGAAATCAAAACGCATTCTCTTATCATCAATATGCGAACCCGCTTGATGAACATTTTTACCTAAATGTTCACGTAGTTTAGCATGAACCAAATGTGCCGCTGTATGATTGGCCGTAATTTTTTTTCGTCGAACTGCTGAAACTTCTAAATCATAAACAGAGTGTAGATCTAGACTTCCACCAACTACTTTGATTTTATGAATATAAATATCTTGTTTTTTTGAAACATCAATGACTTCACCCTCAAAATTTTCCGAGATAATTTTGCCATGATCAGCTACTTGACCACCCGACTCTGCATAAAATGGTGTTTTGTCAAATATCACATCATAGATATTTTTATCACTATTTTTTAGATGAATAATTTTCCCTTTACACGAAAGCTCTTTATACCCAACAAAATCAGTTTTCCCATATTTTATAGCTAACTCTTCAATAAATTTCTCTTCTACCTGTTCCATTACAACATCACGAGTACTACGAGAATTTTCTCTTTGAGCATTTAATGACTTTTCAAAATCAGCTTTATTAATATCATGACCTGATTCTCTCGCAATTTCTTGAGTTAGCTCATATGGAAACCCATATGTATCATACAACTTAAATGCCGTCTCTCCTGAAAGTTTTTCATCTAATTTAAGGGTAGATAATGCCTGCGTTAACATATCAAGACCTTGATCTAATGTCTTTTGGAAACGTTCTTCTTCTTTATCTATCATAAGCTTAATATAATCGGTATTTGATTGTAAATCTCTATAGTGTTCCCCCATTACTTGAACAACGACATCTACAAGTCTTGAAAGAAAAGCTTCATGAAAATTCATTCTTCTTGCGTATGTTGAAGCTCTTCGAAGCAACTTTCTTAAAATATAACCACGCCCCTCATTAGAAGGAAGTATTCCATCAGAAATCATAAATGTAGCGGCTCTTACATGGTCAGCAATAACTTTCTTCTCATAACTATGTTCTTTTGAGTTGGGAATAATATTTTCAATAGTATTAATAATTGGAACAAATAAATCTGTATCAAAATTTGTATCAACATTTTGCATAACGGAGCAAATTCGCTCAAGCCCCATTCCAGTATCAATATTTTTCTTAGGTAGTGGTTCAAAAGAACCATCTTCTAATTTGTTAAATTCAGTGAACACAAGATTCCAAATCTCAAGAAAACGATCACACTCGCACCCAATATTACACTCGGGGCCACATTTGTGTTCTTCGCCTCTATCAATATGGATTTCACTACATGGACCACATGAACCCGTAGGTCCTACTTCCCAAAAATTATCCTTTGCACCCATTTTTACAATTCGATCACGAGAAACACCGGCTTTATTTTCCCATAGTTCAATGCTCTCATCATCTTGTTCATAAACCGTTATCCATAATCTATCTCTTTCAATTCCAAGCTCTTTTGTAATAAATTCCCATGCCATTACAATAGCTTCTTCTTTAAAATAATCTCCAAATGCAAAATTCCCCAACATTTCAAAAAAAGTTTGATGTCTTGCCGTTTTACCTACATTATCTAGATCATTGGTTCTAATACATTTTTGACATGATGCTATTCTAGGGGTTGGTGCTAACTTTTTACCTAAAAAGAAGGGCTTAAAAGGAACCATTCCAGCAATAGTGAGCAGCATCGTCGGATCATCTGGAATAAGAGACGCACTATCATATATTTTATGTTGATAATTCTCAAAGAATTTCAAATATTTTGTACGTAGTTCCTTACTTGTTAAATATTTCATTCATAACTCCTTATAATAATTTACTTTTGAATTCAAATTCATTTCCTAGATAATGTTTAATAGCAAGCGGGTCAACTGCCACTTCTGAACTTGTTCCACTTACTAAAATTTTTCCCTCAGACATAATATAAGCACGTTCTGTAATAGAAAGCGTCTCCCTTACATTATGGTCCGTTATAAGTATCCCCAATCCACGATTTTTTAGATATAATATGATGTTTTGAATATCTGCAACGGCAATTGGATCAACCCCCGCAAAAGGTTCGTCAAGCAAAATAAAGTCTGGCTCATTCGCAAGTGTGCGCGCAATTTCCACACGTCGTCGCTCTCCTCCAGAAAGAGAATATCCAAAACTTTTAGCAATATGACTAATTTTAAACTCTTCAAGAAGCCCATCCTTAATTCTAATACGCTCTTTTTTGGCAATATTTTTTAGCTCAAGTATCGTCAGAATATTTTCTTCAACAGTAAGATTTCTAAATACCGAAGCTTCTTGAGCAAGATAACCTAGTCCAAGCCTAGCTCTTTTAAACATTGGAAAATTCGTAATCTCTTCTTCATTATAATATACTTGCCCACCATCAGGTTTTACTATTCCGGTAATCATATAAAATGTCGTTGTTTTCCCGGCACCATTTGGACCTAAAAGCCCTACAATTTCACCTTTATTAATTTGCAAGCTCACATCACTTACAACTACTCTTTTTTTATATATCTTTTTCAAATTCGTAGCTATAATATCTTTCATATATTCTCCTATTTATAATTATAGCGTATATTGTAGCCATAAATTTTTAAATTTTGACTCGCAATATCATACACTCCCTCATCAACATTTGTAATGTTGAGATTTTTTTCAGTTGCTGAGACATTTTTGCTAAAATATATCTTTTGAGCGACATTATCAAACATTGCATTTTGGCCTGTTACTGTAACTTCGTTTCCATCACTGATTAAATTTGAAACAACATTTTTAATCACATAAATTTTATTTTGCGATACAATGTAATTAAGAATTTCGCCCGTAACTGTCACCACATACGGATGCCCATTTGTATTTACTGCAGAATAATTTACCGTAACATTTTCTTTTCCTGTAATAACATCATTAAGTTTATCGTAATTGATCGTGTTACTTCTAAGCGTTCCATTCACAGTTTTTAAAAAAGCATCACCTTGCATCACGGCTCCACACACTTCTTCTTGCGAGGGGCCATTAATATTTTGTTTTGTGTATTGTACAACAATTTGCTGTGCACCAAAAGTTATATTTTTTGTTTGTGGATTACCTTGAGTATTCACCCAATTTCCTGTCACATTACCATTCGCCGTTAATGTTTGGGTAATATTATCAAGCACAATGGTTGAAGCATTGGTATTATCACCAATTGTTGAGCTAAACTGAGCATTCCCGCTCGCATCCATCTTATTTACACCCTCATTGTCACCTTGCAATAGGGTATTAATTCGGTTTGCCACTAAATTATAAGTTACGAGTCCCACCCCTGGTCTTTCACTCAGTGTAATAATTTTGGCATTACCGACTGATTCAGCTGTATGTCCTACCAAATCACATGCTATATGATTTCCATAGACTTGATATTTATTATCTATATTAACATACCCTTTACCATCAAACGTTCCAGACATTAACACATTGTTATTTCCAAGTACTAAAGACATTTCATTCGCAGAATACGTTACTGCATTGGCTCCAATAATTTTACCTGATACATTTCCCGAAGCATCCAAACTCTTATCACTCACAAGTGCGATTTTACTACCTGTTAAAAAATCGCCTAAAGAATCGCTAAATCTAGAGCCTACTCCTGTTAGATTAACACTACTCAGCTCAGCTGCGCTTCCATTTTTTAAAAAATTGGTCAAAATGATATTCGAAATTACATTGTATGTTACTATTACCCCATTTTTCATATTATCTAATTGCATTTTACCATTACCATTAACATTAAAATAAGTCGTGGTATCCGTTATAATTTGATTACCATAAATATATTGCCCATTATCGGCAAGTATTTTAGCATTTCCTGAAATATTTAATAGCGTAATCTTCCTCGTTGCTTTCGAAAAATTTGTTTGTAAACTATCGCAGTAAATTGTTATCTGTTTAGAATTAATAGCCCCTTGATTTTTAGAGTTATTAATAATACTTTTTACTGAGCCTTTAGCTATAACTATTCCATTTGTGTACTGCACTTGGTTAGCTTGAAGCTCTCCAAATGACTGACTATTTATATTTACAACACCATTCATTAAAAGTGATGACACATTATCTTTTGAAAACGTTATCACCGCTACATCACTTTGAATCGCTGTACTATCACCGTTTTGAGCGATTACCCCATGAACATTCCCTGTTAAATTAGCAATTGAGCTTTTTTGAGAATACACGAGTCTATTACATTCAATATGACTATTGCCTTTATCTAGAACTGAATTATTTCCTGAAAAATTCTGGTTTTTCAAGTCAATGACAGGGTTATTATTCAAAATAATCTGACCGCCACTACTTTTAATTGTCATAGATTTACTTGATGTCAATAGTTGTGTCGAACGATTATACGTAACATCTGTTCCATCAACTTCAATACTACTTGTTTTAATGACGACGCTACCTTCCAACTGTATCGTCGGAGAGTTTTGGTATGTTGAGACACCGCCACTCGCATTAAATTAATAGAACTATCCGTTTTACTGTAAATACCATTATTTGATTGCAGGGTATAATTTTGTGAAACCAGTTTAGGGTTAATAAAAGTCACCTGAGTTCGCTCTGAATTCACTGACTGCTTATCTGCTGTTAGTGTATAATTTTGATCTAAAACAAACTTTGCGTTACTCATGGTAATTTCACTAGATGATGAAAAATTTGCAGTTGATGGCGAATCTTTTTTTACATACAAATAATAACATAAAATTATCACTGCAATGGTTATGATTATTTTAACCCTTTTTTTCACATCAGCCTCCAAATTATTCACACTTAACTCTTTTACATTTTATGCTATATCAAATATAACCACTAACTATTATATCATAATTTTTTATATATTTTAAGTAGCGATTATCATAATTTTATCACAAAAAGAGAGTGATATAGGCTATCACTCTCTTTAAAAAATTATTTTTGTAAATTGACTAATTTCATAGCAATGTGGTCACTTCCAATAAGTGTATTTGTTATCAAATTGTATGTTGCTTTATTTGAACTGATTGTATTGCCATTTTTATAAACTGTAGCACTTCCATTCATCACTATTAAGTTGTTCTTCATATCAATTTTGGCTTCTTGAGTTGTAATATTTGCATTTCCAGAGATTTTTGTTTTATTTAGAATTTTCACATTATACATCAATGTCGTTACTAAATTAGTGATATCACTTTTTATGTATTGCGCAGTAGCCTCAATATGCATAATATCCACTTGAGGTGTTTCTACTCCAACTTCTTTTGAGGTCTTAAATGACGCCTGCCCTTTGGCTAAAATATAACTACTAAAATTATCAAATTCCATAAAGTTTGCTTTGAGTTCGCTTGTGTCATATTTTACTTTCCCATTTCCTTGCAACTCGACTCGTGATACTACATACTTCTTTGTTCTCTGAAGTGTTGCCTGCGAAAAATAGACTTTCGCTGTTGAACCCGAAAAATTTATTGGAACCAAAAGATTTGATTTAGTCGCATTAAATCCTTTTGAGTTTTTCTGAACCGTTAGAGGAATCACTGTCCCCACAACATTTCCTGTAAAATTAAATTGCATCAGATTCAAATCTCCCGTTGCTTTACTTGCTGAAATTTTATCACCAAGTGTAGAGGTGACTATGGGGAAATTTGCAGAGAGGGTTTTAGTTTCAAAATTCACCTGTCCACTACTGCTTACCATTTGCATCGAATTATAATTTAGGGCCGACATAGTCGAATAGCTTATATCTCCTGACACAGTATTATATGTCAATTTATCACTCTTAATGGATGAGTTTTCTTGAGTTAACATAACATTTCCAGACAATACTAAAATCTTTGTTAATGTGTTATATTTAGCAAATTGTGCACTATAATCCATGTCTTGGTTACTCCCAGTAACGCCATTAAGTGTTACGTTTTGAGTGACAGCGTCTAAAACACCTGATGAAAAATCCACTGAATAATTTTCACTACTATTAACAATCGAACCACTATTCGGCATATTTCCTTTCTTTTTTACAAGATCATATGTCGCATTTTTAGTGTTCAGTATCGAGCCATTGTCGTTTACTTCAACATTTCCAATAACTTGTAGCAAACTATTTCCAGAAATATTTATCTGACCGTCTGTTTTGCCCGTAATATTTTGAGTACTGTTAGTAAAATAAACGTTTCCACCTAAAGTTCCATTACCACTCTTAGCGTTATATGTTAAGGTGGTTCCATAAATCAAATACCCCTTATAGCCAATAGTAATTAGTGATTGTATGGTGGCCAAATTGGTATTTCCATTATAGTTCAAGTGAGTCGCGGTTAATGTGTAGCTGTTTTTTATATCTGAAACTGTAAATTGAGATACTACATTGATTTTATTTGAAGCGAGATTAAATTTAATGTCTGAAGCTGCCAAAACATAATTCTTTTGTTTTAAAATAACATTACCTATAGCTTCAACAGTGCCATTTTTAAAATTAAACACCACTCTGTCAGCTCGTGACTCTTGACCATTATACAATGTGGTCACATTTGAAGCCACACCTGTCTCACTGTTTTGGTTATATTGTAAATTGCTCCCTACACCTGTCACAAGTGTTTTATACTGAGCAGAATACGTGAAAACACCTGGAATTAAAACGTCTCCACTATTAGAGTTAACACTCATTTTATCACTAATAAGCGTTTCTCTCGAATTCTTTGCGATAACTTTAGATGAATCTTCACCTACAAATGTTGTGATTTTGGATTTTTCATCACAGATAACAGAGGGTGCACGCACAGATAACCCGTTTGAACTTCTAATCACTTCATCACTACCTGAAACAAGTGAATTTACAGCATCAATCGTCATCGTTGTTGCTATGAAGTTACCAATACTGTCACTGCCGCTAACAGGGCCATCTAACGTAGCTTTTTGTGATATCATATCAAATGCATAACCTTTTGAAGAAACATTCACATCTAAATACTTTAGGTTAGATGTTCCAAGCGCTCTACCGGTATTGTTTTTTAAATTATAACTTAGTAAATTTCCTTTTAGCGTGATAGCGTCAGCCACTACCGCATACCCACCAAACAAATCCATATCTTGGGTGATTGTGTTGATTTTTACCCCATTTGCCCCACCTATAAGTGCAGCAATATCACCCTTATCCGTTGTGATATTTTGACCATCAATACGAATATTCCCCGAAAGCGTTACAGTTGAGTCACTGTTTGAATACGATGCACTATCGCAAGTAATCGTATAATTTTTAAAGTCAAGCACAACATTGCCTTTCAGTGTTACTTGTGAATAATCTTGAATAGCTTTGAATGTATCACCAGTAATTTTAGTTCCAGTAGTTTTATTTTCGAATACTGTTTCACCATTTGCAAGAATCATTCCAGTATTTTTTGTATACTCAATTGCCGATGTAGTGACTGACCATCCTTGGGTATTCTCCCCATACACACTACCTGTAAGCGATAGGTTGTCTGAGCTATCTAAAACCCCATTATTTCCTTGTAAAAACCCATTATTAATAGAGGCTTTTACGTGATTTAGCTCGATTTTTCCACTTTGAGTAGTTTGAGAGTCGGCCACAACCGTATAATTACTATCTATAACATACTTTACTTTATTCATTGAAACCTTATACGTTGAGTCAGGTATTTTTTCTTCTTTTTTAACATAAACTAATACGATAAATACCGCTATAACGACCACAATAACAGCAATCACAATTTTCTTAAGCAATTGTTTTACATCCTTTCCTATTAACTCATCTCATTTTTTAATTCATATAAAAAATTGAGCGCCTCAATCGGCGACAATCTATCAAGTTCTAACATAAGAATTTTAGATTCTAACTCTTTTAACTGCGATATTTGCTCGAAATCCTTTAACGTATCATCTTGATTTTCATAAGTTTTATCTGAGTCAAATAATGAAAGTTGACACACATTTAACTGCGATGATACTAGCTTTTTTCTGCTTTCAAGCTCCCGCAGTAAATGTCTTCCGCGTTTTATCACCTCTAAAGGAAGGCCTGCAAGCTTCGCAACTTCAAGTCCATAACTTTTATCTGCGCCACCACTTATAACTTTTCTTAAAAAATGCACTTTGCCTTTTTCTTCCAAAACTTCAAAACGATAGTTTTTAACATTTGGGAAGGCTCTTTCAAGTTCAGTGAGTTCATGATAGTGCGTCGCAAAAAGTGTCATTGCATTAATGTTTTTAGCAATATATTCGGAAACAGCCCATGCTATCGAAATTCCATCAAACGTACTTGTACCTCGTCCTACTTCATCAAGAATAATAAAACTTTTATTTGTAGCATGTCTTAAAATATTGGAAACTTCAGCCATTTCAACCATAAAAGTACTTTCGCCAAGCAAGATATTATCACTTGCGCCTATACGTGTGAATATCTTATCTACCACTCCTATTTTCGCATGATCTGCAGGTACAAAACTCCCCATTTGTGCCATAATGATACACAAGGCAACTTGCTTCATATAGGTAGATTTCCCCGCCATATTAGGTCCAGTTAAAATTAAAAAACGTTTTTCTAAATCTATTGTGCTATCATTTTTTATGAATTTATCACTACCCACTAATTTTTCAACAATAGGATGTCTTGAATTTGCAAGCTCAATACTCGAATCTTCAACTAGAATAGGCTTCACATAGCCATTTTCCTTAGCTACTTGAGCAAGCGTTACGAAAAAATCAAGCTCGGCTATCTCTTTTGCTAATTGATAGATCGGTTTTGTTTGGATCAGTAAAGTTGCGCAAACTTCTTTGAATTTTTCATACTCTAATTCACTTAATTTTTCTTGTGCCGAAAGTATTTTAGTTTCATATTCTTTTAATTCCGGCGTGATATACCTCTCAGCATTGCTAAGTGTTTGCTTTCTTATATAATCCGAAGGCACTTTTTCAAGGTGCATTTGAGTTATTTCGATATAGTATCCAAATACTTTATTGAAACGAATTTTTAAACTTTTAATACCAGTTCGTTCTCGCTCTCTCTCTTGAATTGATTCTAAAATCTCTTCTGCATTATCCTTTAACTGGCGATATTCATCAATTTTGCTATCATAACCTGTTTTTATCATCCCACCTTCTCGTACAGAAAAAGGAGGAACATCATGAATTGATATCTCTAGAAGTGTAAGTAGAACTTCACATAAGTTAAAACTATTCAAAAACTCTCTCTTTGTTCCTAATATATTAGAAATCGTTTTTGAAACCATGAGAATATTTTTAATCGCAATTAAGTCTTTTCCATTTGCCGTCTTGTAAATTACTTTTGAAAACAGTCGTTCTAAGTCTAGAACATCTGCAAGTTCACGCTGAATTTCTTCTCTTGTTTCAAAATTATCGTAAAAATACTGTACATATTTTTGTCTTATATGAATTTTTTCTATTGAACTTAGCGGACTTAAAATATTCGATTTTAAATACCTTGAACCCATGGCTGTTTTACATTTATTAAGTACCCAAAAAAGCGATCCTATGTAATTTGGTGTTACCAATTCAAGCTTTTTTTGGGCTGAACTATTGAGTTCTAACCCTTGCTCTTTTCCAACATAAAGAATGGCTGTAATCGGAATCTTTTCAAAATTGTTTTTCTCTAAAACATAGTCTAATACTTGTGATGCTGAAGCTATTGCAGCATTTTTCCCTTCAAGACCTAAGCTTGTTACTTGATACACTTGAAAATAATTAAGTAAAAATGCCTCTTCATAACTCTTTTTTTCAATAATTTTGATATACACTCTATTAAGTTTTTGAAAATTATCTAAAATTTCAAAAAAATCTTTATATTCTTTCTCGTCAACAATAATTTCAACCGGCATAACTCTTTCAAGAATTGATTTAAGTCTTTCCGTTTCACTTGCTAGAAACTCTGTTGTATAATAACTTCCAGTTGTCACATCGATATATGAAACGCCAAGAGTAGTTTTTATATTCTTAATAGTCAGAATATAATTGTTACTATTTTGGTCAATATACTCCATTTCCATAAAAGTTCCTGGCGTAATGGTTCGAATGACTTCTCTTTTAACAAGGCCTTTTGCAAGTCGTGGATCTTCAACTTGCTCACAAATAGCTACACTATATCCACGGCTTACGAGTTTAGCTATGTACCCACTGGCGGCATGATAGGGAATTCCTGCAAGTGGAATCTCTACACCTTTTTCTTTATTTCGAGCGGTGAGTGTCAAATCAAGCTCTTTTGCTGCAATTTTCGCATCGTCAAAAAACATCTCATAAAAATCTCCGAGGCGAAAAAAAAGAATTTCACTACTGTACTTCGCTTTAATCTCTTTATATTGTTTCATGAGTGGCGTATCCATTACAAAGCTCCTCTTTAAAACTATTTAGTAAGTCATATACTTCTTCTAAACTTCGCGCAACATTAACGGCTTGTTTTACAGTCGTAGCACCAGAAATACCCTTTAAATACCAACATATATGTTTACGCCCTTCTAACAGAGCTTTCATATCCCCTTTATACTCGGATATAAGCTCTACATGACGTTTAGCCATGTCTATTCTTTCTGTCTTTAATACATCAGTAAATTTACCCGTTTCTTCAAACTCACGAATTTGAGAAATCAACCAAGGGTTACCAAAAATACCACGAGCTAGCATAATTCCATCCACTCCGCTCATCTCACTCTTCAAAATGGCGTGTTCAGGCATAAATATATCCCCATTTCCGATAATTGGTATATCCACTTGCTGTTTAATATTTTTGATAATCTCCCAATCGGCTATACCTGAATAGAGCTGCTCTCTAGTCCTTCCGTGTACAGTTACAAAAGAGAGATTATAATCCTGAGCCATTTGCACAAACGAAAGAGGTTCTTTGTGCTCTTTATACCCTATTCTAATTTTAATAGACAAATCCATTTTAGTGCCACTTCTAAGCGTAGAGACAATCTTCTCCGCTTGCTTAATATCTGAAAGTAGCGCTGATCCGTACCCATTTTGAATGATTTTTTTCATAGGGCATCCCATGTTGATATCAAGATGTTTTACCCCACGTGACTCTATATATTGCGCAGCATCAAGCATAATTTTTTCATCTGAGCCAAAAATTTGAACACTCGGAGTATCGTCAAGGTTAAGAAGTTCCTCACACGTTTTTACGTTTCCCATAACAATCGCATTAGCGCTAACCATCTCTGTAAATATTCTATCTGGTAGAAACTCACCCAATATTTTTCTAAATGGATAATCTGTAACACCCGCAATAGGGGCTATCAATATTTTCAATTTATCTCCAAATTTAAGACAAATTTCCCCAAGTTAATCACTTTCTGAAGTGCAAGTGATTATGTGGGGATTTTCTCTCACATAATTAATTAGTCAATTCTATAATTATATTGTATCACAAAGCTTTTTAAAAGTTCAACTTAAAAACAATTGAATTGACAATTTTTATACTTTTTTGTATAATTGAGAGTGAAATATGAGGAGGTGATATAATGTTTCGTTCAAGACAAAAATTTGGAATATCCATGATGAGCCAATATGCAAACGTAACTAATCCAGCAATAATGAAATTTATGGCAGCTACTTTTGGTTGGATGTTTATGGGTCTATTGTGTACAGCTCTATCAGCTTATATAGTCCTTTCTTCTTCTGAGCTTACCAATATGGTTGTAAAATCTTTTACACTCGTAATCATTTTGCAATTTGCCATTGTAATTATTCTAGGATTTGCTTTTAATAAGCTCTCTGTCACTGCAGCACGTGGGCTATTTATTTTCTACTCACTTTTAACAGGAGTTACACTTTCAATATTTGCGTTGATATTTACACCGTATTCAATCATTACTGCTTTGATTATCACTGCGGTTATATTTGGTGTAATGAGCTTATATGGATATACGACTAAAGAAGATTTGTCGAAATTTAGGTCTCTTCTCATGATGGGCTTAATATTTATTGTTGTTGCATCACTTGTGAATATATTTCTTCACTCGCCGATGCTTTACTATGTTGTTAGTTATCTTGGTGTAATCGTATTCACTGCACTTATTGGATACGATGTTAATAGAATCAAATATATGGCCATTCAGTCACAGTATAGTGACGCAGTGTCTCTGAAAAAATTGGCAATATTTGGTGCATTACAATTATACCTGGATTTTATTAACTTATTTATCTTCCTTCTCCAAATATTTGGAAGAAGAAATTAGTATTTCAAAAACATTGAAATTCTGATTTATTTATGGTACAATATACTATAAAAACTATTTTATGAATTAACTTAAGGGAGGCTATTCAATTGGCACATTCAAAATCAGCAAAAAAAAGAATAAGAACTAACGAGAAAAGTAAAGACAGAAACAAAAGTATTAAGAGCAGAGTTAAAACATTTATCAAATCTTACGAAGCTAAACTAATCGCAGGAAATGCAGAAGAGGCTAAAGCATCTTTAGAAGCAGCTTGTAGAGAGATTGATAAATCAGTTTCTAAAGGGATTACTCATAGAAATACAGCAGCTAGAAAGAAATCTAGACTTACTGTTTCTTTCAACAAAGCTCAAGCTTAAGTAATAGAAAAAAAGCGTTACCATCACAGTGATGGTAACGCTTTTTTTTCTATGCTCTCGAATGAATTCCGAAAGTGTTTCCTTCCGTGTCTTGGCAAATGGATACAAAACCATTATCACCAATTTCAAATTTTGTATGAATCACTTTTCCCCCAGCATTAACAACTCTTCCCTCTTCTGACTTACAATTTTCTGAGTCAAAATATACAATCGTTCCAGTTGCCGAAGGAGCCATGCATTTATGCTTAACTAAAGCACCTGCAGCACCATACTCCTTGCTATTTATCTCATGAGGAAAAATAGCCATCTCAACTTCATTTGCTGTATACGGTATAAATTTAACATTTAATATCATCTCGTAAAACTTTATTGCTCTTTTCATATCACATACAGGAATTTCAAACCAACATACCATGTTTTTCATATTAGGCCTCCTACAGTCTCAATATATTATTATAACATATATTTACATTTCTTTTCCTCAAAAACTACTCACCTAGTGAAATTTTTCCACCTTTTTTATCTTTTACTAAGAAAAACACAATTGGAATCAAAACTACTGTCATGATAAAACACCACTGAAAACCATTTGCATAGGCTAAAGCATACGCTTGTTGTAATATTAATTTTGATATTACATCCATAGATTGAACATAAGTAAGTCCTTTCGCTTGAAGTCCATGTAGTAGCTGCTGAAAGTTAGGATTGAAAGGATTAATGTGCTCTGTGAGGTAAAATTGGTGCTTTTGTGCCATTCTGGCTATAACCGTCTCAATGATAGCGATACCTAAGCTACCTCCCATACTTCTTGAAAGGTTAAGCATTCCTGACACATTATCATAATCCTCTTTGACAGTAATAAAAGCCATTGCCGCCATATTACATGGCATCATTATAAATCCAAATCCCATGGAGAGAATTACACGTGCATCAAAAGCGGTTGACGCCGACATGGTAGGGGAAAATTTTGTCATCATAAATACTGAAATTCCCGCCAAAACTATGCCAAATATCATGGTTTTTTTAAACCCAAATCGAATCACACCAAAAGCGACAAATGGCATAGAAAAAATCGAAAACAACCCCGCTTCAGAAAGGACTGTCCCCGCATCTTGAGCAGAAAATCCTAAAATAGACTGCAAATATTGTGGGATAATTAAGTTCACACCATAAATAAGTAGCCCCGCTACAAATATAACAATAACAGATGGCATAACATTTCTAATTTTAAAAATAGAGAGTTTGAGTAGTGGTTTTGGACATTTAAGCTCCCACCATACTAATGCAATTAGTGATACTATCGAAGTCACACACAGCACTCTAATCTCTGTTGATTGAAACCAGTTATCCTCTTGACCGTTAGAGAGAAATATTTGCAGTGTCCCAAGTCCGATAATAAGAAGTGCTAACCCAATATAATCAATGGGAATTTTTTTACCTGATTTAATGGCACTTTCTCGATTATCTTGAAGAAAAAAGTAAACTAGTATTGCTCCGACTATGATAATTGGAAAATAAATAATGTATATATCATGCCACTGATAGTTCGACGCAATATAACCCCCTAGCATTGGCCCTAATGCTGGCGCTGTAATGAGACCCATTGCAAATACTGCTTGTCCAATACTTTTTAACTTCTCATTTCCTTCAAATGCCTCATAAATAATGGCTTGAGCTGGAGGCAGTAGTCCTGCACCTGAGAACCCTTGAATAATTCTACACAGTAAGAATATAAGGAAATTTGGCGCAAAGAAACACCCTACTGTTCCAATTCCAAATATAATAATATTGGCAAAAAAATAGTTTTTTCTACCAAAGATTTCAGAAAACCATCCCGATATTGGAAGTACAATGGCACTAGCAACAAGGTATGCTGTCAGCGTCCATGTACTATTTTGTGTAGTTACTCCATAAGAAGCCGCAATATTGGGAAGAACAACATTTAATATCCCTGTATCAAGAAGTTCAAGACATGAGGGGAGCATAACAACAAGTACGACAACCCAAGGATTGATTTTTTTTCCAACCATTTACGCTCCTAATTACTTGCTCCACTTACTGAAAAAGTCGATGCTTGATTTTGTGTCTCTGCTGAAATGACAGAAAACTGCTGATTAGCCGAAGTTATCCCTGATTGATTTTGAGAACTTGTATTAACGTATACTTTAGCAACGACCGAAAGTCCAAGACCAATATGGTATTTTTGAATCAAACTCGGATCATCAAATGTGATGTTAACAGGAACTCTTTGCACTACTTTAACAAAGTTCCCCGTGGCATTTTCTGGAGGAAGAAGGCTAAACACTGATCCTGTCCCCGCTTGTGTACTTTGTACCGTGCCTTTAAATATAACTCCAGGTACAGCATCAAGAGTGATATCTACTTTATCACCTACTTTAATTTTCCCCATTTGAGTCTCTTTAAAGTTAGCACTAATCCACATCTGCGTTGTTACAAGCGCAAATATGGGAGACCCCGATTGTACAAAATCCCCGACTTGCACACTGCTCATAGTAATGTATCCTGAAAAAGGTGCGTATATATTAGTATACGATACATTTAAGTTTGCATTACTTAGCTGTGCTTGAAGGACTTTCACATTATCTTGCTGCGCTTGAAGATCGCTTTGCATCCCTTGAAGCGTCTTTTGTGCTACTTGAAGATTCGTCACTGCATTATCTACATCTTGCTGACTTACAGCATCTTGAATGCTAAGCTTTTCAAGCCTTGCAACTGTTTTTTCACTGTTTTTTACCGAGTCCCCTTGAGCTGAAATTTTAGCTTGAAGAGCCGCAACTTGTGCAGATGCCCCTGAGATTTGTGCTTGTACTGCTTGCACATTGGTCTTGTATCCACGTGAATCAATGGTTAAAAGGAGTTGACCTTTTTGAACATATTGATTATTTACAACACTGATGGATGTAATATGCCCCGATACATTTGAAGCAATATTTATTGGATTTCCACTAATGAAAGCATCATCTGTGGATTGGTATTTTGACATTTGTTTATACGCATACGCACCAAATAGTGCAATGATGACTATTACAACAATAAATATAATAAGTTTCTTTTTAGACTTTTTATGGGTCGTTTTTACTTCAGAAACACCCTCTTCATTTTTCTCTAACTCGTTCGTTTTAACACTATTTTCCTGCATATTCTGCTCCTAATTTATATTGAACTCTTTTCCAAAATCACTATCACTCACACTCGCCATATTTAAAATGGATTTTAACTGTGCAATTGCTTCAAAATAACTATATTTCAAATTAACATCTTGCGTCAGTGCTTGAAAGTCAGCATTTTGAGCACTTAAAAAGTCCGTAATATTACTTGTTCCTGCTTGAAACTGCGCTTGAGCAAGAAGTAAACTTTTATTTGAACTTATTACATTTGAAGCACTATTGTCTTTAGCATACAAAATCATTGAAATTTGATTGATTGACGTATCAATTTGATTTTCAACTTGTGCTACGCCCCAATTGTATTGCTCAGTCAAACTGCTCACTTTACTTTTAGCTGATTTCGCACTATTAGTTGTCGTAAATCCTGTAAAGAGCGGATAACTTACTTGCACACCCAGTGACCAATTCGTATTACCTTTGCCACTAATAAGGGCATTCATCATTGGCGTATAGGCCCCCATATCGTTTGGATATATTGGATTTGACTGGGAAATAACTTGAGAGAGTTGTCCAAAAGCCGATACCGTTGGTAAAACAAACTGATTGTTTTGATACTCTTCATTGTATTTTGCTATCTGGATTTGACTTTGAAGCAGTTGTAGCTGTAAATTATTTTTTAGCACATAAGCATAGAGTTTTGTCTTTAACTCATTAATTGCTTGAGGTGAGGGAACTACCGCTTGTAGCGAGTTCGTTAAATCATTATA
The DNA here is from genome assembly GCA_026387965.1 of Fusobacteriota bacterium. Taxonomy (GTDB): domain Bacteria; phylum Fusobacteriota; class Fusobacteriia; order JAPLKR01; family JAPLKR01; genus JAPLKR01. Next base: position 65,298 of record JAPLKR010000103.1, read on the forward strand.
TGAAATGTCCGCTAAGCTGGCCCCACTCATAGAACTATTTCCCGTTAACATAACAAGTGACGAACGGGCATTTTTTACTGACAGTTGTGAATTCAAATACTGATTTTTATAGCTCATTTGTTGACTTTGAAGTCTTAAAACCGACTCCATATCACCAGTACCTACCGCTTGAGCCGACTGAGCTAATTTCAAATTGGTATTAATTACATCTAACGAATTTTTCACAAGCTTTGAATTCGCCTGAGCTTGAAGTAAATTCAAGTAGCTTTGAACTGTCTGTGTATAGATAGAATTAATGGTTTGATCTCGATTTAAACTCTCCATAGTATACGTAACGGCTGCTTGCTTACTTGCGAAATTCAGATCCCCATTGTATATCACTTGAGAGAGCTGTAGATTCCCCGTAGTCGCAAACTGTCTTGCTTGTCCCATGGCGTATTCTGCTTGATTGGCATTGATAGTCACACCTTGTAAATTCGCACTAAGTTGTGGCATATAAGCACCGTTAATGGAATCGACTTGATATCCGGTTGACTCAACGTTTTGATTTGCACTGAGTATCGCTGGATTATTAGAAAGCATATAACTCAGTAGCGCTGGAAGTGTTACACTTGCCCCACTATAGCTCTCACCTGAGTAATTAGAACTGTTCAGATATGATGAGGCTAATGTAGAATTTTGTGTCCCACTGCTTGAAATAGTTGCGTCATAAAATGGTACTTGAGTAACAGTGATTCCTAAATTATAGAGAAAATGATTTTTTAAATTCATCATAATGGTACCTGCGATTGTCTGAGCAATTGGGCCAGAATCTACCACAACATTTGCCGAGCTTAACAGTTCATTTTGTGTTGAATATACTGCAAGTCCATCTTTATGACTGCTCATAAACTGAAGTAAGGTTGATTTATCTGCAGCTGATAGGCTCTCAGTGGGAAGTACAACGATACACTGTCCGGGTGATAACGCATTCTCAGAAGCATTTAAACTCTGTAAATCCACACAAGTGATGTTCACTTCATTTTGCTGAGCGATTTTTATGACCTCATTTTTCAAATCAGGTAGCGTATAAAGTGATGTTGGTACAACGATGATATAATTTTTGATATTTGCATTTTCTTTAATATTTAAAATGATATTATCGAGGTTATAGAGATTTTCTAAAACAACCGTATTCCCGATGCTTCCCCCTTTTACAGCGGACGCGGCAACAGCAAAGCTAGAAATTTTCGACACTGTCACGGCTTGTGATTCGGGGTACCCCACGGCAATATTGGCACTCGCAGTATTTGAAAAGCTCGCACTTCCTGTAAATGGTACACTTGTAAATTGAAATGCATCCTTTTGTGTTGCAGATGCTGCTTGTAAATCTTGATAGATCAGGTTTGACATGCCATTACTTGGAGAAAACTGAACACTACACTCAATTCCTGTGGCAAAAGTGGTCAATGCCATCACTGAAAAAATGACTCCACACATTATTTTACTTTTCACTCTTCGTCTCCTTTTTACTTCCTATCCCATTGATTAATATATCAACAAGGACCTTAAAATCCTCCTCTGGCTCACTTTTAAAAAAACTTGGTACAAAGCGATTAAGAAGTATGTATCCAATGAGCATACTCATTCCTGCTCTTAGAATTTGTTTACTCTCAATATCTCGTACTTCTCCCTGCTCCTTTTGTGCTTCCACAACCCCTAACCCTAAATTCAGGATATCTTCAGAAATTTTTTCTGTAAACAGAGTCCGAATATCCTTATTATACAAAGCTTCGATGCAGAGTATTTTCAATATATCCATATTTTCATCGATTAAATGGTAACGTTCTTTAAAGATAGTCTCAAGTAGCTCTGTAATAGACTCTTTTTTGCTCTTTTCTAAAATTTTACGATTTTTTTCTAGAAGTATGGGACGGTAAAATTTAATTACAAGGGGGATAATCATCTCCATTAAAATATCTTCCTTTTTAGGAAAGTATCTAAATATCGTCCCTTCAGCCACATCCGCCTCTTTGGCTATCTCACTTGTCCTACTCCCAGCAAATCCACGCTTAGAAAAAATCTTAATAGCGGCATTAAGTACCCTTTTGTACTTTTCGCCACTCTCTTTTTTATTTTCATTTAACTCTTTTGAGACGCTCTCTTCCCAAAATTTTTCAATATCTTCACTTCTCATATCTATTCCTCTCAACATAAAAGTGAGTATTCACTCATGATTAATTATAACAAAAAAAGCATTGAAAAGTCAAATGCGTTTTTTAATTGTATGGATTATAATTGTTTGATTTTGATACTCAAACATTTATATCCGATTAAAATGTATATATCAATTTACAGAGTAGGTCAAAAACTATAGTAACATCTTAACACTCCCTCTAGATTTTTCTTTTCATAGGGGGAGCTAGAGGGGGTAGATTTCTCTTTTTTTATTTGGTTAAACTATATTCTGTTTTTTCGCTATACGGGATATAAGGCTATTTCTAATTTATAGACTATTCTCCCTAGTAGCGCCTCACTTTTGGCATTGTCCCAAAAGTAAGCAAAAAGTCTAGTCCGTGACATTTTCCCTAAAATTCTTTCAGTTCGCTGACATTTTTCGCAAACTCGTTTCGGTCAAACAGTGCGAAAAAAGTAGGCTCCTTTGAAACAATTTTTTACGGTAAAATCCCAATGAACGGGGTAAGTCAAAAACTATAGTAACAGCTTATTCCGCCCCCTAGATTTTTCATTTCATAGGGGGAACTAGAGGGGGTAGATTTGCTACTCCATCTCCAAGCTATCCAAGTCCAACTCACTTAGTAGCTTTTTTAGTGCTATTAGCTCTTTTCTGTTAAGCGTCACACCTTTCTCCATCATCTCATGAGATTCATCCCAATCACGAATATCAGCCTTTGCTCCCCGTGAGTTCCACGAAATGAGGTTAAGCTCTTTTTGCCATCCTTTAGAACTTTCACCTAATACACCTAATTTTTCTACTATGTCAAATTTTATCTCCGCCATTTTAAACCTCCAAAATTATTTATTTGCCACTGCTTTATACTGTTAAACATTTCTTTTCACTCCTTTGTCATGTCGAGCAACGCCGAGACATCTGCTCTTTTAAACATAGATTTCTCCATTACGTTACACTTCAGTCGAAATGACATATTATCACTTCCCAACTCATCTTACAATCTCTTTTTCCTCTTCTGTCAGCTCATACAATCCAATCCCCCTACCCTAGCTCTTTAATCTTACTCTCAATATACTCTTGCTCCTCTTGACTAAGCCCATATTTAGTATAAAGTTGTACATCAATCTCTTTAATGCTCTTATTCCAATCAATATCAGAATTTTGAGTAAAATCTTGAAGTGGCACGAATTTATAAGTTTTTGCTGTAGCATTACGCTATGGGGAAGAATTTTCACACATCATACTTTCTTTTATCCATGAACATCTTAACTTATCCGTGGTAAAAAAATAAGCATCTATTTTTATATCTATAGCCTATATTTATAGTTTGTCAGAATATATTTTTTCAGTTAGAATTATGTTTGTATCTATAAAAAAAATTTGCTATATTGTAGATAATAGTTGTTTTGATTTAATATGCCCTTGAGATTTTGCGTAAACGTAAGACGAAATTGAACTTAAAAGTCGAGCACTGTCTGAGCAAAGCTAGTTTGCAAGACATCTTAGCGAAATGAGTATGAAGTAGCAAAATCTCAGTAGGCTAGACTTTTGGAATTCAAGTATAATAAGAACCGTTAAGAGTAATTAACTCTTTGCGGTTTTTTTTTACAATTAATTATACATTGAGGGGAGAGAAAAAACAAGCCCCGACCCATGAGGGAGAAGAAAAACGGTTTTATAAAAGGCTTTAGCCTTTTGTACTGGGCTTGTCGTATAACACACTAAAGGCGAAAAACAAAAAGGAGTTAAACCAATGAGGGAATTTAATTTTTATGATGAAAAGATAAAACTCACTGGCAATGTTTTAGAGATTCGCAAATATGAATATGAGCAAATAAGAAATAAAGGCAATACTTCCCTATGGTCAGATAGATATATTATAGATTCTAACGAAAATACAAAATTTATACTAGATACGTACAGTGGTAATCAATTTTATTCAATAAGAGAATTACAAGACCACTTTAACAGATTAGGAGATTATTCAAGCTATAATAACAATTTACTCCTAAAACTTAAATATGCACTTTTAACAGATATACAAAAGCAACTTGTGAATAAAGTAAAAAGTATTTTCAGAGTTAAAGAAAAAATGATTGACATAATCAACTCAAATTTACCCCTTGATGATATGCGACTTTTTAAAGTCCTAACGCTTACCTATTCAGAAGAGCAAAAAGACTTAAAACAATCGAATGAGCAACTTAAAAACTTTATCAAAAGATTCAACTATAAATTTATGAAAAATGAAAATCTTAAATATATAGCAATCAAAGAATATCAAAAAAATGGTAATATTCATTTTCATATAGTTTTGTTTAATGCACCATACATAAAAAAAGAGAAAATGATTGATATTGATGAATGCTGGGGCTTAGGAATGACTAACTACCAAGTAATTAAAGACGTTGACAACATAGGCTTATACATTGCAAAAATCATGGACTATATCTTTAAAGAACCTCAAAAAATGCTTGAAAAAATAACAGATGATACACTCCAGGACGAAGAAATTTTACAAATTATGGAAAGTAACAAAATAGTATTTGAAAAAAATCATAAATTCTATCAATGCTCCAGAGGTTTAAAAAGGGGCATCATAAAATATGTAGATAAAAATAGTGATGATATTAAGTATATAGAAACAATGATAAAAGAAGATAATCCACTAATAGAAACCTTTGAAGAAATAACAGTAGAAAGGGTTATATTACCGCCCTTAGAGGGTGAAAATGAAATAGTAAGATTTAATACGGGAAAGGTTATTATTAAACGCATTGTTTTTAAACATAAAGATGAGCGCTTAAAAATATTGCTAGAGTTTTTAAAAAAATTATGAAAGGAGACCTTAAAAAATGACAGATAACGAGAAGTACGAAATTTTTAAAAAGATGTATGATGAATGTATTGAAAAAGGTAGAGTTTTTGTAAATACGGCATTAGAGATTAAAAATAAGGTTTTAGATACACTGCAAATTGAAAATAAAGAGGAGAATTTAGAA
>JAPLKR010000016.1 GCA_026387965.1 Fusobacteriota bacterium
TTTGGTTTAAGTCCCTCAATACTGAAATCTTCTCGAAGCTGAGCTTCTGTCTCTACCCAATACTCACTATTTGAATCGAGTGAACCAATATGTCCATATCTGTGCTCAAAATAGCGGCAATCAGCTTTGAGTTAAACATAATTATATAAATTCACTCGATAATACACTGTCAATGCCCCTTGTAATCTAGGATCTAAATTTTCATAACTCTTATCACCAATTCCAAGGAATCGTGCTCCTTGACTCTGAAGTACCATGGCAAAGTATTTAAATTTAGTCGAAAAATATGCTGATAGATAAATAACATTTTTCATGATTTTTCCAAGTTCTTAATAAACTTTTCTCTCTTTAGTCGTGTAAGCTGTGGCTAAAAAACTTACTTCTTCCTCTCAATAGAGGCTTTAATAAAGCCTGTGAAGAGTGGATGAGGTCTATTGGGTCTTGATTTCAGTTCTGGATGATATTGACACCCTACAAACCATGGATGATTTTCAAGCTCAATAATCTCTACAAGCTGATTATTGGGAGATACCCCTGCAAATTTTATGCCATTTTCTAAAAAAATTGCTCTGTATTCATTATTGAACTCGTAACGATGTCTGTGACGTTCATAGATAATTTCTGAATTATAAAATTCATGAATTTTAGAAGTCGCGTCAACTTTACATGGATAAGATCCAAGTCTCATAGACCCCCCAAGGTTATCAATATTCACTTGATCAAGCATTATATCAATTACAGCAGATTTACTATTTTCATCAAATTCTCTGCTTGTTGCGTCCTTTATTCCAAGTACATTTCTTGCAAACTCAATAGCTGCACACTGCATACCAAGACATATTCCGAAAAAAGGAACACTATTTTCTCTAGCATATTGAATTGCTTTGATTTTTCCTTCAATTCCCCGACTTCCAAATCCACCAGGAATCAAAACCCCATCAACATCTTTCAGATCTTCTAATCTATATGTTTCTGAATCAAAATACTCGATTTCAACTTCATAGTTTTGATGGTAACCTGCATGTTTTAGCGCCTCATGAATACTTAAATAAGCATCTTTGAGTTCAACGTATTTCCCCACAAGTCCAATTTTCACACTTGGTTTTTCGGACTTAATAAGAGCAACTAGCTCTTCCCACTCTCTTAAGCTTGGGGTTCTATCAATTAGGCCAAGTTTATGACAGGCTACATTTGCAAGTCCATTTTTCTCCATAATCAGGGGCACTTCATAAATGGTTTTAGAATCTGGGGCTTCTATTACTGACTCTTTGTCAATATCACAAAACATTGAAATTTTAGCGCGCATCTCTTCCGATATAGGATGGTTGGTTCGTGTTACAATGATATCAGGCGAAATTCCAATACTTTTAAGCTCTTTAACACTATGTTGTGTCGGCTTAGTTTTTAGCTCCCTAGCAGCTTCTAAATAAGGAACTAATGTTACGTGGATGTAAAGAACATTTTCTTTACCTACATCATATTTGAATTGACGAATGGCTTCAAAAAATGGAAGCCCTTCAATATCTCCTACCGTTCCACCAATTTCTGTAATCACGATATCAGAGTCATTTTGCTTTCCAACAATTTCTATTTTACTTTTGATCTCATTTGTGATATGAGGAATAACTTGTACCGTGGCACCTAAATATTCACCTTTTCTCTCTTTGTTGAGAACAGCCCAATAGATCTTACCCGTAGTAATATTATTGTACTGAGTTAAATTTTGATCAATAAATCTCTCATAGTGTCCAATATCAAGGTCAGTTTCTGCACCATCATCGGTTACAAATACCTCTCCATGTTGATACGGGTTCATCGTCCCAGGATCAAGATTGATATAGGGATCAAACTTTTGAATTGTTACTTTATACCCTCTCGCTTCAAGCAGAAGTCCTAAAGAAGATGCGGTAATTCCTTTTCCAAGTGAACTGGTAACCCCACCAGTAACAAATATATACTTCGTTGGTTTCATGTATTCTCCTCACATATTTAATTTTTAAAAAATAAAAAAAGACGAAAAAAAAAAATCGTCTTTTTTATTTTATTTTAAGAGGGGTTACCCCCTCTCTAATTAGTTTCCTCTTTTGTAAGCGTCGATTGATCCAAATACATGTTCAATTTTTTCTTTGTACAAATCTTTCATGTATTGTTTAGCAGGTGCTAAATATTTTCTTGGGTCAAATTCACCAGGTTTTTTAGCAAACATTTCTCTGATTCCTGCAGTGAATGCAAGTCTTCCGTCAGTATCTACGTTGATTTTAGAAACAGCTGATTTAGATGCTTCTCTTAACTGCTCATCAGAAATTCCTATAGCATCAGCAATTTTCCCACCAAATTCGTTGATCATATGTATAAATTTAGGAGGCACCGAAGATGAACCGTGTAGAACAATTGGAAACCCTGGAATCTCTTTTTCAATCTCTTTTAAGATGTCAATTCTGATTTTTGGGTCCTCACCAGGTTTGAATTTATGAGCTCCGTGAGATGTTCCAATAGCGATAGCAAGTGAATCAATTCCAGTTCCTTTTAAGAATTCAACGACCTCTTGTGGTTCAGTATATGTATGGTGCTCAGCACTTACATCATCCTCAACTCCAGCTAGAACTCCAAGCTCGCCTTCAACACTTACATTAAATTTATGAGCGTATTCAACTACTTCTTTTGATACTTTGATATTCTCTGCGAAATCATAATGAGATCCATCGATCATAACTGAAGAGAATCCTAAGTCGATACATTTTTTAACTGCTGCGATATCAGGACCATGATCTAAGTGAAGTGCTACAGGAATATCACTCCCTTTTGATCTTGCGTAATCTACTGCTGCTTTTGCGATATTTGGAATATAACTATCACCGATATATTTCAAAGCTCCTGTTGAAACTTGAAGAATCACTGGTGACCCCATCTCAACGCAGGCTTCCATAATTCCTTGTAATTGCTCCATGTTGTTGAAGTTAAACGCAGGTACTGAATACCCTTTTTTGTTTGCTTTTGCAAACATCTCTTTAGTGTTTGAAAGTCCTAAATCTTTATAATTGATTGCCATTATACTTCCTTTCTAAATCTTTATATTTTAATTTTGTGCTTAACACATATATTATATCAAATCACTTAAACTTAGTAAAGCGTTCTTTATAATTATTTTGGGTTCTGTTTTTTAAAATTTACTATTAAAAAATATTTGAATTTTAATTCCAGCAGAACCACTCTTTAACATTGCGTTATTTTTTCAAAATTTCAGTAATTAGTGCATGAACAAACTGAATTTTTCCTACTGCGTCTCTAAAACGTATCGAACAACGTCTCGCTTGAAACTCCTCGGTATTTGAACAAGATGAGATCTCGCGGTAGCAATTTTGGCTTGGAAGCCACACTTCTATATCATACGTTTTAGAACTTCCAAATCCGATATCACCTGAACAAAGTTGAACCACTCTATAAGGAATTTTTAAAAGTTGTAAAATCTTTTCAGAATTAGCAAGTAGTTTATCTAACTCTTCATAAGAACTCTCTGGAGTGGTTAGTTTTACCAGTTCAACTTTATCAAATTGATGAAGTCTAATAAGACCTTTAAGGTCTCTTCCATAACTTCCCGCTTCTCGTCTAAAACACGGAGTGTATGCTGTCATATTATACGGAAGTTCACTTGATTTTAAAATCTCCTTTGAACGATAATTTACTAAAGTTACCTCTGCCGTTGGAATTAAAAACATATCATCTGTTGTTTTATATAAATCCTCTTCAAATTTTGGCAGTTGACCTGACCCTGTCATAGTTTCGCGTGTTACCATAAACGGTGGACTTATCTCTTGGTACCCATGTTCCGTTGTATGAAGATTTAACATAAAATTAATAAGGGCACGCTCTAATTTAGCCCCTTCATTTTTGAAAAGCGCAAAACGTGAACCAGAAAGTTTTACCGCTCTTTCAAAATCCACAATATCTAAATTTTCTGCTAAATCAAAATGTGCTTTAGGCTCAAATGAAAAAGTCTTTGGTGTGCCAAAGCGACTTACTTCTACATTGTCTACATCATTTTTCCCAATGGGAGTAGAAGTATGAAGAATATTCGGCATCGTCATAATCTCTGCGGTTATTTCGGCTTCAAGTGCCATCGCTTCATCATCGAGTTTTTTGATATCATCATTCATTCCCGCAAGTTCAGACATGATAGTATCACAACTTTTGCCTTCACGTTTAAGTAGTCCTATTTCTTTTGATTTAGTATTTTTAAAATTCTTTAGCTCTTCAACTTTTTGAATTACCACACGTTTTTTTTCATCAAGTGAAATCAAAGCTTCTAAATCCGCTTTAAATCCTCTTTTTTCATAGTCGCTTTTTACTCTTTCGAGATTGCTTCTAATAAATTTTATATCTAACATCCATCCTCCTTAATTTTCACTATACCCAATACGTTTTACCTCTACGCCTTCAGGAAAATGCTGACGCAAGTAATTCATTGGACTTGAGAGATTCATCAATAGTTTGATTTTTTCAGGATAAATTTCATACTTTACGATACTTTCTCTCATATCTTTATATGCTTCTTTTTGTTCAAAAACTAAAGGCTCTCCACTCTCTAATCTTGATTCGAACTGCTCTTTTATCTCTGAATTTATAAAAATCATCTCATAAATAGGCGTAGTATACTTAGAGGATAGTTTATCCCCTGTTCCTAAAATTTCATACGATACAATTTTAAAACCTTCGACCACATTCGAGTTAAGCATTGTTTCTAATGCCTGACTTTTACACTCTTGAATATCTACATCTATGGGTTCGTTATATAAATTCATCCCAAAGGGAGCAGCTGGGCCAAGCGAAAGTTTCGCTCTTTTATGAAATCCTTGTGTTGTCTCAAAAACAATTCCACAACGTCTTAAATAACGCTCAATAAACTTCATAAATTCCAAATGAGAGATAAATCTCATTTTACCTTCTTTATTAAACTTTAAACGAACTCTCAAGGTAGACTCCTTCTATTACTATTCTATCTTAAATTATATCAAACTTTTGATAACTTTTCAATTCTAATATTCACGTTACTTGTTTAGCGATATCACGTCGTCTTATATGATTTACAAAACAATTGTTTAATTTTCATTACAAACAAAAAATATAATATAAACTTACAAACAAACATTATTTATACATGAATTATCTAGAAATGACCAAAAATACGCATTATAATCAGTGTTTTAGTTAAATAATAGCCATTATTTCTGTGGTTTTCCATTTAATTTAATGTTTAAGGATTCGTATGCTTCTATAAATCTCAAGAAACAGGAGACGATAAAGTTAATAACATTTAGGTAAGATACCATATGATAGGTAATTCGAAAAATATATTATTACTGTTTTTTGCATTAACATTATCAATTACAACACTGGTTATAACTCCCAATCAAACGTGCAGAAGTTCAATTACTACGAATAAGGAGGCATTTTTTACGCCTGTCACTGACACAAATGTTCAAACAACTCAAATTGCAGTATTTACCCGCTATTCTTGTTGGATTTTCCCC
>JAPLKR010000126.1 GCA_026387965.1 Fusobacteriota bacterium
AAAAGGGAATTGTTTAGATAACTCTCCTATGGAAAATTTCTTTGGGATACTAAAACAAGAGATGTATTATGGCAATAAATTCAACACATTTGATGAATTGAATTCTGCCATTAGAGAGTACATAGATTATTACAATAATAATCAGATTAAAATAAAATTGGCTGGAATGTCTCCAGTTCAATTCCGGATTCATTCCAGCCAATCGGCTGCTTAATTTTTTACTCTAACTTTTGGGGGTCAGTACATTAATAGGTTCTCTTTTTTTCATGAGCTAATCGGTATTTCTAAGTCCATATCGATATCTTTATTTCCAACCAACTCATTAGTTATGATATTAAAGGTGGCCTTTTGCGCCTTTATAACATCTGATTTTCGAGTTACTGTTGCATTTCCTATCAAAACAGCTTGATTTTTATTCATATAAATAATAGCTTTGTCCGCATGGATAGTTGCCGATCCAGCAGCTAACGTATGGGTATTAATCTTAACGTGATTATTTAGTATTACTTGATTTTTATCCATATCCGACTCAATATACTCAGCACTTCCAGAAACTTTAACTAAATCTTGTGCCCCTGAAATTACCATAGATTTAGCTGTCTTAAATTTCGCATGTCCTTTTGCAAATAAAATGTTTTTTATTAAATCTCCCTCAATAAAATCCGCGTTAAGAGTAGAACCACCTTGATAAATCATCTGACATTTTTTTCGAAGCTCTACTCTTCTCGAAATAAAACTTCCAGAACTATTTCCTTGCATGAAAAGCTTTGCACTCTCCCCTGTAAACGTCATTTTTTGAGCTATCACACTTCCACCAGAGACATTTTGAGTGGAATTATTATACAAAACTCCTTGAACGTTGCTATCAAATTCAAATTCCATAATATTTAAATTCCCATTCATCGAAGCAGCAACAACTTGATCTCCCTCCGAGGTCGTAAATTCAGGTGAAATCCCTGAAATAAGATTATGTTCAAAATCCATACTTCCTTTTGATATCACAAATTTTACATTTCGAGATGTATAGGTAGCTGGAGAGTCATAGCTACAAAAATCAGTATTATAATAATAATTTGCACTCTGCGTGTTAAAATCAATTTCTTGTGCACCCACAGGCATTAATTTTCCAGTAACATTATTCATAACAACAAAATTTTGGATCCCATTTATTTCACCATTTTCAAAGAATACTTTATAACTATTGGTAGGATCACTCATGACTCCTGTGCCATGAATAACGCCTAAATTAGAAAGTGTATCATAATCAATATCGCTTGTGATAATGGTTGCCATTCCATCAATTAAGCGAATATTTCCGGGAATCGAAACCATGTGGCCATTTGATATCGTCACAGGTTGATCCGTTGTTCCATTTTCCCGAAGTATCGTATTAGTAAAACTTAAATCTCCAGCAATCACACCATTACCGCTGCCAACATTATAATTCAGTTTATCGCCATTAACGACATACCCTTTTTGAGTAAATTGAAAAGGATTATCTAGCGTCAATTGTTGGCTACTATCACTATAGAACATATGTGTTGATGTTAGTGTGCGATTCTCAGTCAAATTGCTCAGTGCAAATTCACCTATCACCTCATTCACTTGAGTCTCTCTATTACTTTTAACATCCGCCGCCGTTAATGTGTAGTCTCCTCTCGTAACAACAATATTTTTTTTAAGTTCTACTGTATTCATTTGACGATTAAAAGTTAATTCGTCAGCTTTGATGCTTTCTGCTTTTGAATTGAAGGTGAAATTTTCACTTGACCCATTACCCGTTTGTTTGCTATAAAGTAAATTCGTGCCACTTCCAAAAAAAATATTCCCTTTATTATTGCCTTTGTACGAGTAATTTCCCGGTACTTGAAACTGCCCTATCTTCCCATCGTAGTTAATTTCTGGACTTTCTAGTTGATTTTCACCCTGAGTTACAACCACGTTTTCCGTATTACTTCCAAAAAACTGCGTGATTTTTGTTAACAAATGTGTTATGGATTTCTGAGCCACTAAGGTAATGCCATCGTTTCTTTTAATCAAAACATCTGAAAGCGTTATAGTATTATCTACGCCATCTAGCTTTGCTGTTGACGCAGTAAATTTCTCATTAGGGTCACTTCCTTGAACATTTCCGCTCATTATTACGACTTTATTTTTTCCATCTATATCCACTTCATCTCCATTGAAATGATTTTCAAGAAGTACAACTGTAACATTTTGATAAATTTTGCCATTTTGAGTATTTAGATTATACTCTAAACTATTTCCCGATATCTGTGTTCCATCTAGATTCGCATTAAACTTTTGATTACAGGTAATTTCTCCATTACTTCGATTCAAAGTAAATTGCGAAGAGGTTAATACAATATTTTTAATTTTTTCCCCAGAAATCATGCTATTTTTAGCATTCACAACAACATGTCCACTGGCAGTTAAGCTATCTATCCCTTTACTATAATCCATTTTATCCGAATGAATACTATTCTTTCCATCTATAAAAATACAATTTCCTGTTAAGAGAAGCTTCGTAAAATCATTCGAGGTAGACATGCTATTTCCTATTAATTTTAACCCTTTCTTTTCTTGAATACATACAATCGGATTCGGTGAAATTAGCAATTTCTCTCCATACTCATAATCTAGCTCTGAACTTGAAATTTTCCATCCCGAAGCAGTAATACCATGCACATTCCCTTGCATCTTTAGATCATTCGTCTTTATATCTAGTATGCCACTATCGCTATAAAGTATACTGCCATTCATTTCTACCTTAACAGAGTGCATCGTTATCTGCTTCTCATTCATCTCTTGTTTCTTAGCAGAGATAGAATAATTCCCATCAATCGTATAATGTACGTTTCTATAACGTGAAATAATAGATGAAATATTAAGAGGATTAATCTTTTGAAAATAGAGTTCGTAAGCAAAAAAAATTACAACACACACAATGATACTATAAATAATTTTAGTTCTTTTTCTAGCCATTTTAATCCTCCTAATACATTTTGGTGCACACTATAATCCCGCAGAAAATCCGCGATTTGGTCCATTTTGAGAGTATCCGATCCCTTTTCCCGGAAACGCATTAATCGATACTGCAATCGTCATTAAATTATATAACTGATTCGTGTTATAGTTCCACTGCTTCTCCACGGAAAAAATCCAATCGACTGCACGAACACGTTTGATAAGTCCTATTCCTAAATCGCTCCATCCAATTCTTTGAGCTGTGTTTGTCGGATTAGGAGCCCAATCATATGCTGTCATCAGTGAGAGCCAATACCCATAGTCTGTAGGGCCTAATTGAAAGGTAATATTTTCTCCCAACTCAGCTTGACTCGGACTTGCTGCAGCGCTTCCCGTTAAAAGAGGACGCGTTAAGGTGACAAATGGGTTCCATTCAAAAAATTGCTGCAATTTCATATCAAATGATAAAGTATAATTACTATAGCTATTCAACCAATTTTGTGGTGTAAAGTTATTAGCATAAGCATAAGCCATATCCCTAGATGTTGAAAGCTGAAAAGTATATGATCGATACTGATTTTGAACTTCAGATTGCATCAAATTTTGTTGATAACTCTCACCAACTGTCATTAAGTTATATGGCGGTTGAACACTTGCATTACTATTTATTAAATTATTTGTCTCTTGTTTGTCGTCAAAAAGTGAATTGGAGCTTTTTTGCGTAGGATTAACACTAGCTATCCCAGTAGCGGTTCCACTCGTTTGAGGTTGATATGCGTTACTTTTATCAATAAAACCGAGCGTTACAACGGTACTTGTCGCCTGGGAATTATTGGCTAGATAATTGTAGCCATAACCATAAGTGAGTTTAACATATTTGCTAAACTCTTTATTCCCTTGATCATCATAAACAACCGTCCAATAATGATTTAATTGGTTTGTCAGAATATTGCCAAGCACCGGCTGTGTTTGATCTAACCCAAATAAATTGACACTTTTATAATCTAGGGCAAATCGTCCATTGGTATAATTATAATCCCACACATCATTACTGGCTACCATCGTTGCAAGGGGACCTTGGTTAATATTTTCATTAAAGTTTTGCATATTTGAAAAACTATACTGATACATTTGGCTTGCATTTGAATTAAACGTTAACGTATAACTATCACTTTGTTGTGATGGTAACGTCGAAAGTTGAAACTGTGTATCGCGTTTAACATTAAACGAAAGTTGACTATCGATAATTTGTCCACTTGTTAGAAAATTTGTGCTTTTTTCAGAGAGCCACGATTGTTGAAAGGGGTAATAATTAACCTGCTGATACCCATTTGTCAGTACTAAATTTCCAAATCCAAATACTATTTTTTCACCAGCGCCCTTTAAGGTAGAGTACGCATTATTTTGAAAATTATAACTTTCGAGTTCAGCTGGAACATTTCCTGTTGTTAATCGATACTCAGTTGGAATGATATTTGTTACCGTAATATTTGCAAATCGATGGCTATTTTTCAAATTATTATAAAGAGGAGTAGTTAATGTTACTTTATTGTCATAAGTTCCAGCACTCATTATGGCGGGGCCAACTATTGTTGATGCGCCAGATAGTGGCTCATTATCAAAATTCAAATAATCATTTTGAGAATTCCAATCCACATTTCCCATAGCGCCCACAGGAATTTTTTTATTTCCAAATGTTACGCCCACAAAGCGATGTTGATCAATGACATTCCATTGATTATACGTTCCATCAGCATTATATTTATTGTAAATATTATGGCTATCTACCGCTCCTGTTTGTGCTCCATAGTAAAAGAGGCTTCTGCCTAAGTTATATTTTCCAAAATCCACACTTACATCATTACTAAGAAGTTGTGGATCTAACACTTGATTCAATGTTGGATTCAAAGGATTAATTTCTAATTTATCTTGATTAATCGAGGTGTAACTCACTTTAATTTTGGCAATTTTTTGGTCAAAAAACGTTTCAAAATTGTTTTTATGTGTAAAGCCAATTCCCACAACTTGGTTGTTCAAATTGGCCTCATTATCAATATTAAGATAATACTTATAGAGAGGAGTATTTTGTGTTAACGCAATTTTAGTCCAAAGTGAAACATTATTATTATTTGGTAAATTATTTTGAGGAGTTCCTTGATTGGGCTGAGATAACTGCTGAATTATGGATTGAACTGACTGAGAAATGTCGGCTTTTACCACAGTATCCTGTGCAATTTGTTGTGTTCCCTTCACTTGAAGTTTCCACAAATTTTGCTGATTGATCGTGTAATAAGTGGATTGGTTGAGCGGAATCCCATTTGGATCTAAAAGTAAATTTGTCGACTCATTTTGATAGAAAAAATTCCAATCTCGATTTCCCCAAAATTGACCACTTAAATCCTGGCCTTTTGGAGTGGTATCATGAAATTTACTTTGAAAATTCCATCGTGCAGGGTTGTTTGCATTTGGAATATTAACATCGGTTGCTGAAATTTCTCCTCTACTCGTTGGAGAAAAATCCAAGGCATCATCCACATTAAATAACCAGCCTAATTTTGACGTATATCTAAAATCCATATATCCGGTTAAATATTTATACGGAAGTGTCTTATAATCTACGCCCCACAACACATAATTTCCATACTGTGTACTTGAGCCAAATTGAGGAAAAAGCGAATTTCTGCCATCCGTATTCTGCAATGTGGTTGCATAATACGGAACCCAAAGAATCGGATATTTTCCCGCATAAAATGTAACATTTTTAGCCACAAGTTTAGAACTTGGCTCGACAGTCATCTTTTGTGCCTCAAAATGATATGTCGGATCTTTAATGTCATAGTCGGATGTAAAATATGCACTGGTAATCGTGGCATCACTCGGATAATTTGCTTGAAGTGTTTTTCCACCAAAAAACATTTTACCGCTGTATGAATTAGCATTTTGTATCGTTGCTTGTTCTGTGAATAGGTTAACAGTCACAGAGTCCGCTCCAACCACATTTTCATCTTGCTCAAAGATAACATGCCCCGAAGCAATTATGATAGGTTGCCCTGGAACTTTATAAATATTATCCGCTCTAAGGGTAATATCCTTGTAAGTTAGCGCTATGCCGCCCGAAGCCGAAAAATTATCACTCACCATATTAATTTTTCCCTGCTTAGCTATTGCGTAAATATGAATCATCTCCCCATTATCAAGGGCATTTGAAATAACTCCCGAACCGCTTACCGCAGAGCCACTCGCCGAAGAACTTCCCGACAGACTATTTTCAACCAAGAGTGCGCTGCCTGAACTAATTGTGGATGTTTCTGGTAAAGAAGTACTTAACGAATTTACAACAATACCACTCCCGCTTGATACAGGAGTGGTATTCTCTGAAAAACTCTCTTTTTTAAGTGCTCCACTATCTGCAAAGATTAAGGCACATATAAGCAACGCTAACAATAAAATAATATATTTTTTCATATGCCTTAATTTTCTATCCTTCCAGAATTTCAAACAAATTATTATTAGTATTTACTTTCCCTAATTTTTCAATACTTAGAATAACAGGAGTGATTACGCTATTATAGCCACTATATTGAAAATGCACTTTTGACCCACCTACGAGATATATCATACTATGGTTTCTTACAACATATCCAGAATAAATTGAATTTTGTAAAATTACAAATTTACAAGAAACATTTTTTGAAACGTCACTTTTTGAGTTTAAAAACTGGTGAGCTAATGTATCGCTACCACTTCCCATAACCATTATCGGGCTATCCCCTGTTAATTGCGTCAAAATGTTTTTACTACTCGCCTCAACTTCAGGAATCACTAACCAATTACTCGATATAAGCTCGTTTGCTTTGATTCGGTTCAGCTTTTCTAAGGCTACGCAAGCTCTTTCTTTTTCAAGTTCTGTATAATAATGATTCGCATCAAATTGGTTTGAATGGTTCAGCTGGCTTAAAAAATAATATATTTGAGCCTTTATATAACACTGAGTATCAATGTAGTTTCCCGTAAAAAATTGTGGGAACTCCGCACGCATTTCATTTTGCTCCTCAAGAGATAATTCTGAAGCCGGCTTTGAATACACTTCTTGAAAAGTGTATAATTCCTCCTTTTTAGCTCGAAGCAAATTAGAATATACACTATCTGGCACTATTACCACTTGCTGAGTACTTGGATTTTTCAAAACAGTATTATATAAAATTGTATAAAAGCTATTATTTTCATTAAATCCAAAAGGAGCAGAGAGTTGAACGACTGAATAATTTTCAGTTCCTAGAGTTAAATATCTAGGAACACTCTTAGCCGTCGTAGGTCTCAATTGAAAATTACTACACCCCATAAATAGGATTGCAAATAGGAGTACTGCAGTAAGACTGATCGTTTTAAAAAAACTTTTTTTCATATTTACCTCATAAAAGTTTAAATTTTCAACATACTATTCGACTAGAAATTATTGAAAAACAATATTTCCCGAAACGATCACTTGGCCCGTAACAAGCGAAATATTTTCTAAAATAAACTTAGACGATAACGGTTGAGTTTTTCCAAACTGCGACATATCATAGGTCTGTTCATTCGCTTTAATGGGATAAGAAATATTAAACGCGCCTACCGCTGCTAGCGTCGTTAGTAAAGAAAGCACGGTTGGATTACTGGAATTAAAATTAGATAGATTTAACTGTAGCGAATTGGTTGTTTTATCAATAGAGACTGAAATTTGCCCTGAAATAGCAGCATTCTCTGTAATTTGAGGCGATTTAATCATAATATTAGCTGTAAACGGCATCGCTCCATTTACAATGCTAACCTGAATATTACTTAAATTATAAGACATCGACTCGGTCGATGTGAAAATTTGTATCTGCTTTGTCCCTGCAATCGGACATAGGACTTTGAAAAAATTATTAATTACAGTTTGGTTAATACTTGTCGAAACATTAGAATTTTGGGGCATTCCAAACGCCATGAGTGTTATCATAAGCCCAAATATCATAATTGCGATTCTTTTCATTACTACTACTCCCTTCACCTCTTCACATAATAATTATATAACTAACAACATTATAGCATATTATTAATTATTTTTAAAGTAGTAAGTCTACTTTTTCAGCAGACTTACTACTTGTTTTATTCTTTTTAACGGTAGAACTTTTCTATTTAAACACCTTGTGTCCGAAACTTTCTAGCTTCTTAAAAAGAGCATCTCGATGCTCTTTTCCAAAACACTCTAACACAAGATTAACCTCTTGCTGTCCAATATCGATATCATTTTTATACATAGATTGATTCATCTGCAAGATATTGATTTTCTCCTCAGAAATCAGTTTGACAATTTTTTCCAGTTCTCCAGGCCTATCAAATATTCGAACTTTAATATCTACTCTGCGACCCTCTGCAATCAACGCTAAATTTAAAACACGTTCCATCATATTAATATCAACATTTCCGCCTGAAATGATCGCGACTACTTTTTTTCCCACTAACTCTAATTTCCCAGATAATATTGCCGCTACGCTCACGCTCCCTGCGCCCTCTGCAATAATCTTATCCTTTTCCATTAAAAAAAGCATAGCTTGGGCAATTTCAGATTCTGAAACCGTTATTATTTCATCCACAAAAGCTTTCACATGTTCAAGAGTAATCGTTCCCGCTTTTCGAACAGCAATTCCATCTGCAATGGAAGATCTTAGTGATATTTCAACGGATTCTCCCTTATCTATTGCCATAGTCATGCACGGTGCGCTAATCGATTCAACGCCAATCACTCTAATACATGGATTTAAAGCTTTTGCCGCTGCTGCGATTCCAGCGATAATTCCTCCTCCACCAATGGGAACAATCACCACATCAACATCAGGAATTTTTTCAAAAATTTCTAACATAATAGTACCTTGCCCCGCTATAATCTCCCTATCATCAAACGGATGTAAAAATGTAGCTCCAGTTTCAATTTGTATCTCACGGGCTTTCGCGTAAGCATCATCATATACTGCGCCTTCTAAAACAACCTTTGCACCATAATCTTTTGTCGCTTGAATTTTAGAAAGTGGGGCGGTCGCTGGCATAACAATCGTTGCACTAATTCCAAGCCGGGTAGCGCTGTACGCAACCCCCTGTGCATGATTTCCTGCACTAGACGCAATAACACCATTCGATTTTTCTTCATCACTTAAATTAGCTATTTTGTTACAAGCCCCTCTTAATTTAAATGAACCTGTTCGTTGCAAATTTTCTAGTTTTAAAAATACTTCCCCCTGAATTTTTCTCCCTAGTTTACTGCAATTATAAACTCCTGTCTCTTTAATAACCGATTGAATTGTTTTTCTCGCTCTTACAATATCTGCTAATGTTACAAGTTGTTCCATATACCCTCCAGTTTTAAAAAAATTACCATCTTTGTGATTAATTTATGTTCATATTATATCACAATTCACACTCCGTAACATTTATTTTATAAACTTTTTTGTATCGACTATAAAAAAAGCACTTAGAATTTCTTCTAAATGCCCTGTGATTAATTTCAAAAATTAATATCCGCCTTTTATCTCTTGCCCTTCAACAAGCTGGACACCACTGCTCGTTCCAAGTCTTTTCACACCCATTGCAATATATTTTTCTGCTGTTTCTTTATCTCTCACCCCGCCGCTCGCTTTAACCGCTAAGTTAGGTGCTACTGACATAAATATTTCAACATCCTCAACAGTTGCTCCACGTGTTCCAAATCCTGTCGATGTTTTAATAAATTCTGCCCCTGATTTTAGAACAACTTCAGTTACTTGAGCAATCTCTTCATTGGTTAAATAACACGTCTCAACAATCACCTTTAACAGAGTTTTTCCACATGCTGCTTTAACAGCCTTTATCTCTTCTAAAACAAACGCCCAGTTTCCTGATTTTAAAGCTCCAACATTGATTACCATATCAATTTCAGTAGCCCCTTTAGAAATAGCATCCTTTGTTTCAAAAACTTTTGTTTCACACGTAGTATTGCCAAGTGGAAATCCAATTACCGTACACACATCTACACCGCTGCCTTTTAACTCTTTGCTTGCTAAAGCTACATAGCTTGGCGGAATACAAACTGAAGCAAATTGATATTTTGCTGCCTCCACACAAATTTTCTTAACATCTGCTTCAGTAGCAACTGCCTTCAAAATTGTATGGTCTATATACTTATTCATCATCGAATACTCCTTCTAATATGTTTTGGTACCATTCATTATACACCGTTTCTTAAAAAAAATCAATGTATTTTTAGATATATAAACTAGAGAGAATACATTACTTCTCTGAAAATTTTTAAAATAATCTAATTTTTAAATTATTCCATTTATATCCCCAATTCCATCTCCATTACTATCATTAAAACTTCTGGGGTATATTTGATAGATAACTTCCTCATTCCACCACGTTTTTTTCACTTTACCTTCATATTTTATTCTCTTTGATACACTTTAGCCACACATTTGCCATAATTTCATGACCCAATTTTGTAGGATGAACACCATCAATAAAAAGTTGCTTGTTTGAATACATTTTTAAAGCACTCTCAAAAGCCTTAGGATAATCAACAACATACGCCGAAAATTCACGTGCTACTTTTTTAATTGCTTCACCTCTTAAGGGAATCTCTTTTGCCCAGACTTCTTCAACAAAACCAAAATCAGAAACATAGGGAATTCCGAGAATTATTTTTACGTTAGTTTTTTTTTCTCGCATATCCATTAACATTTTCCGGTAATTTTCTTCAAATCCTTCTAAACTCACTCCACCACGTTTTGTAAAACCATGCCACGAGTCATTGATACCAACGAGAAGGGAGAGAACATCAGGATTAATTACCAAACTATCTCTTTGCCAACGTTTCAATAAATCACTAGTTCGATTAAAAGCAATCCCACGGTTAACAATCTTATGGCGATAACCTTCGTGCTTTAACTGTTTTGCGATTAAATCAACATATCCATAACCTAATCGTCTCCCTAAAAACATTCCTATACGACGTTTTGCGTCCGTTATTGAATCCCCTTGAAATAAAATTTTCATTTACTTATACCCTCGTATTTTTCTCTCTATTCTACTCCATCCCTCCTATAAATGCAAGACCTTCAATAAAATATCGATTAAAGAAGATGTCGAGAATCCGTTCGGACAAAATATAAATAATCGGGCTGGGCATAATCAAGTTCCAGTAACTCACACATTAACCCTTAAGCGTTTTTAACCCTATGGTGGTGTTATGTCAAGAAAGCTGACACATTAAATTCGAGTAAATTAACTAACTGTTTTTGACTTATTCTTCGGATAGAACTACCTTTCAAACTCAATTAGGAAACCGTTAATTGCTTCAGTTACCCTATTAGAGTTACATAAATGTAGAATACCAGTAAATACTATCCATCGGTATTGCCGTGTTACGCATTTCACATTTAACATCGTCGCTTCTCTTGTTTTATATAAAATACTTCACTTGTGTCTTTTCGCAATAATCTTTTCAGACAAAACTTCTGAACTGTGAGCATTATAGTTCATTATCTGGTCGTTCAATAATGCCTTACTTATATCAAATTTTCTAGATATTTGTTCCTATTTTTTTCGCAGTTCTAAGATTTATTTGACTGCATGTAGCTAAAAAAAATTATTTTATCTTGGATTTTTCATACCGTGATATTTCTCCTGACTTGCTAATATGTAGCATATTAAGAAGATTCAGTCTTTCCACTTTTTAGTTTACTCCTCACTCTTTCTTCCCTCCACTATTTTCCATAACACCATCAAAATCAAAATGTATTGAACCACCAAGATAACTATCAACTCAATTTAAAAATTTTGTAAATAAAAAAATAGTTAGCGCTTGCTAACTATTTTTTGGAATTCTTCTATGCGCTGTATCGTGTTTTATGAAAGTAGAGTACCTTCGCATTACAAATATTTTTTTAAATAACGCATCCTCAACTTCTTACGAACACATATCTGAAACTCGTTGCATCCATCAAAATGATTTCTTATAAAGAGAATGCAGATGAATTTTATAGTATGTCCTCTTATTATGACAACACAAGCAACTCATTTTATAAGAATGCAAATATTCATTATATATCATTGATTTCATTTTTATAAACTTGCCGTTATGGATTGTAAGCCAGGCTGCAAATTACTTCCGCTTTGATTAACACCTAAACTAAATGTCACAATAGCGCCAACTCCCACTGTACTTGGTATCGAAATATTCGTTCCATTTACTGTCGGCTGACACCATGTTCCATTTACAGTAACTCCATAACAAGAAATGCTGCTTTGAGGAGCTAAGCCTGATAGTGTAATTAAGTTCGTACCCGGAAGAATTTTACTTGTAGTATTTTTTAATGTGAAATTCCCTGTGCCAGAAACATACCATGCATTTCCCACTTCATTAATCGCAACAGTCTGGGTAATATTGGCACTTGGTCCTGGACTTGGTCCTGGACTTGGTCCTGGTCCTGGACTAATTGGAGCTAGCGTCTTCATCGTAAGATCACTAAATTGAATATTTAAACTTGAAGATACATTATTAATAGCATCTTTTAGTATAGCAAAAATAATCGGTCTTTGTGTTGCTACTGATATACTCAAGCAATCAGAAGCTGATATTCCATTGTTTGCTAATGCCTCTTGAAATGCTTTTTCACTAACAGAATTTGCAATTGTTTGATATTTTCCACTAGTATCAACATATCCTAGAGTAGCCATTGAGTCCTCAAAAACTGATTCTAACTCAGTCATTGGAAATATCATCAAATTATCTTCTCCTGGAACAATACTTGCTGTATTATTATATAATTCATCGAGATAAAATCTTATCTGACGTGGATATAATACATAAGTTCCTGACGATTTCACACCAACTGCAGCGTTATAGGCATCATCACTTAATGCATAATTATTAATATTACTGATTTCACTTTGATAGTTTTCTGGTGATTCGCTTGTATTATCAAAATTATCAGCAAGATTCATATATTGATCTAAAATCGTACTATCTGGTCCAGCATTATAAGCTGCATTAAAAATCATATCCATAAAACTCGAACTACTGCTGACAGCGCTTGAACTTAATTCTTGAATAGCTTTCGGCCATAGAATTGAAAGTGATGAATCATCACCAAATCTTATTAAGTCATTATAGTGAAAATATGCTGCCGCCATCGGTGCAAAATAAATATTATCCAAAGAATTTGGTGCATTTTTGTTCGCTTGTACACCATTATCCTGATCTGCAACACTATACCCTAGAGACTCTTGAAGCGCAATATAATTATCTAATCCGTGTTCATTACCGCCCTGATTATCTGTGAATTTTTCAGCATAATCATTTAACTGAAAGGGTCCTCCTTGGCTAGGAGACATCACGCTACATGTGAATGCATCGATATATCCTGCAGGAATCCCAAGACTTGCTTGTCCATTATCTGAATAATTTCCATCAAAATCTAGTCCAGACTCCTGTAAAATTTGACCGAGGAGCGTTCCATATAGATAATCATCATTAAATTTTATACTAGAAAACGTAGGATTCTCTCTTACCAAATGATCTATCATAGCTCCACCAACATAACACGACATCACCAATCTGCTAATTTGTGGCGTTAATGCTACTGTTGATTGTACTCCACTACCACTCACAGCTGTAAATGGAAATGTCGTATGATAAATAATCGTTCCGTAGTCACCAGTTACAAAAGTTAACGGTACTTTTGTGGTGGTTGAAGTATCAAGTGAGCTGATTTTCGCCGAAGCGTCATCCGAAGACAACGAAATTCCCGAATATACTCCCTGCGGCAAAGTTACTTCATTATCACCATTGACTATATTATTAATATTAAATGTCAGTCCGCTATAACTAGGTGTATTCAAAGTAATATTTGCACTTCCACTCAAATTGTTCGCCACAAAATCCACTTGGTTCTCTGTGATATTCGGAATGGGCGACAACACCATGTTTAGCGTTTGATCTGAACTCATCGTCACATTCCCTTGATATTGGAGTAGCTGCGTACCATTAAACACAGGGGATGTATATATACTATATATTTGATTAGTCGCTAAAAAATTTCTAAATTCCTGTGTTTGCCCAAATTTCATCGGTTGAACCGCGACAACATTCCCGCTTGCATCTTTCACATAAACGGTTATTTCGTTTGGTATCTGGATATCATTTTTAGTAGGATAAGGGGCATTTCCTAGTGTTGCCGTTAAGCAGTTCGTCCCTGGCTTTTCACCTTGTGTATAAAATGCCGTCACACTTGTTGGGGATGAATTTTCCACAGTGATTGTACTCGGTGAAAAAGTATAATAATACCAATCATCTTCTTGACTGCCATTATATTGAGGCGTTATCGTGTAACTTCCATAAGGTAAGTTTTGAATAGTTGTCGGCGTAGCATAATTTGTAATCGGTACACTAATCGGTTGGAAAAGATCGGAGCCATTAATAATTAAATTAACAACACTTGGCGCATTTCCACTTCCTTTAGGTAGAACATTAATGGAAATTTCTCCATTCGTTGGCACCGCTGTGCCATTTAACATGCACACAACATTTAAATTTTGTCCTAATGGCATGCCTGTTCCATTTATGGATACTGTAATTTGAAAACTTAATGTGTCTCCTGGGTTAAGTACCCCATTTATGGTATATTGATTTTCAGAATTTTTTATAATTGGATAATATTGTTGCCCAATATAAGCACTCCAAATCTGAGTTGTACCCGCATAATTTGTTGGGATGTTAAAAGTTATTGGATTGGTTGCCAAATTAATTGGAACTCCTGACGTATTGGTGATGGAAAAATTTCCCTGCCCTGACAGATAAAACTGACTTCCCGTCATACTTACAGATACCGCTTGCTGCAACGTTCCTAAAGTTGTTGTTGAAATAATATTTTGCGGTGCCACAAATAAATTCGCGCCTTCTAAGGAACCCGCTAATCCACCTAATACTAAAATAACAGCTGCCAGTTTTAAATAACTTTTCTTCATTGTTTTCTCCTTATGATTGCGATATATTAATTAAAATTACATAATAATTAGTGTGTTTGGACAGACTCAAATCTACGACCACCCACCATTACGTATTTTGATGCAACTGAGCGCAACTGAACACATTGTTGCTATTTTCTTCGTACTTTAGCCTCCTGTAATGTTATTATTTTTTAACCTAATGGCATTATATCATTTATGTATTTATAAATCAAATTTTTTTTTTTTAATATATTGTGTTTGTGGGTGAATTTATAATCATAGTTGCTTTCTTAAATGTTAGGAATGAATATTTCGCTTATCATTCCGGTCATAGTACCGGAATCTATTCTTGAAGTTCATAGATACCGGTACTATAGCAAATCAAAAACAAAGCTGGATACTTTGCAATATGTCACCCTGAGCGAATCCGAGAGACCTATCCCTGTAAAATTCGAGATGTCTCCACGTTGGTCGACATGACAACCATGTCAAGGTTTGTTTTGAAACCGCTCTAGCAGCCGGTATGACAAATTCAAGAATTCTATGCGTTTTAGCAATCCGCTATAAGTGCAACAGGGAAAAATAAAGGTAATAAAAAAGCCCATAAGAAGAAAGTCTGTTATAATGTAGGTTACGATCAAACATTAAGG
>JAPLKR010000024.1 GCA_026387965.1 Fusobacteriota bacterium
AAAACAAGAGATGTATTATGGCAATAAATTCAACACATTTGATGAATTGAATTCTGCCATTAGAGAGTACATAGATTATTACAATAATAAACGGATTAAAATAAAATTGGCTGGAATGTCTCCAGTTCAATTCCGGATTCATTCCAGCCAATCGGCTGCTTAATTTTTTACTCTAACTTTTGGGGGTCAGTACAATTTTCATTGTCCTCTTTTAATTTTTATGCTTAATTATTATACAATTGCAAAATATAGTTTTTGACATACTCTTTTTGTAAAATAATATATTAGCGGTTTGTTTCTTAAAAAACACTCTATTTCAACAAAGTCAAATTGCTCACAATATTTATTAGTATCCAGTTCAAAGGAAACTTCCAATTGAACGTTGCCTTTTATGTTCATCTCAATTTTTGGTTCAAGACCATGTGTGCTAAAACTTTGTTGAAGGGCATTTTCAAATTCTTTTTGTATTGACATAGCTGCCTCCTTCAAATCTATACTCATATTTTACACCATAATAACAAATATAGCCAGTTAAATTACACTAATGATTTTTTTGAATATCTCGTGTGAAAATGGATATAATTTGCGCAATTTTTAACCGTTGGTAATTCTATACAAACACTCTATTCCTACACCAATTATCACAGTCTAGATCTTATTATTTCCCAGAAATTTCGACCTCCAGTTTACAATCCCTCCATCTGCAACAAAATCAATTTGATCATTTACAGCTACTCCAATCAAAAATCTAATGCCACTATAATACTCTCCACCACTTTGGCTTTCTGTATCAATCTCTACCATAATGCTTTTATCAATTTTAGAAACAATTTCTCCGATAGCACGACCAAATGTCGTGTTTAATAGCCAAAAATTAACACTAATTTCACCATTTTTTGCAATTTTTTTGATATATCCAGTTAATAGACTAATCTGTGTATAGATCTCCTCTTCTAGAAACTTCTTACTTTTTCCTAATGCCACAATATGAGCTAACTTAAAATGTTGTGGCGGCTTTTCACAATAAAATTTTTGCGTTCTTAGCACTCTATGAAGTGTATAAGCACTCTCTTCTTTTTCTTTTTCAATGGAATTTTTATACCGGTTAACTAAGTGAAGTGTTAAAACATTGGTTGCATCTGATACCACTTCACACCCTCTAAGTGCAGAGAGCACCATATTTTAATATATTTTCGCCATTTTCGAACAGTTTTCCAAGGGAAAAACGGGAGATATTTCAATCGATTCATAGCACTCTGGCATGTTAATGTAAAAATGTTTCTAATTGATTAAGATTTTTTAGAAATCTCACAGATTTAAAATAGTACGTTAGTTTCTAATTTTTCTTAAAGTTCAAATAGACTTCTACTCTCTACTTTTTTTGAAAAACAAGGCAAAAGCATAGATGTGCTTCTGCTCAGTGAAATATCTTCTGATAATTTTATCATCTCTCGTTCCCTTTTATCTTATCCCAATAACTTTTCACTGCTTGTTCAAATTTATTTTCACCCTCGACATAATATTTCTTTCCAACTAAATTTCCCGGAAGATACTCTTGCTCTACCCAGTGATTTGGAAAAATATGGGGATACTTATACTCCCCATAACCTAATTTACTTGCCCCTGAATAATGCGCATCTCTAATATGTACCGGAACTTCACCAACACGTTCTCCTTGAATATCTCTCATCGCCGCTTCAATAGCCATACAAGCAGAGTGGGATTTTGGTGCCGTGGCAAGTAGGAGTACCGCTTGTGAAAGGGGAAGCTTAGCTTCAGGAAAACCTAGTTGTAAAGCACTATCGCAACACGATTTAACAATAGAAATAGCTGTCGGATAGGCGAGTCCAATATCTTCAGCTGAAATCACCAAAAGTCGTCTAATAATTGAAGTTAAATCCCCCACTACAACAAGCCGCGCAAGATAGTGTATGGCAGCATCAGCATCACTCCCCCTTATTGATTTTTGAAAAGCGCTGAGTAGGTCATAATGCTCATTTCCTGAAATATCATAATTTACAACTTTATTTTGCCCTAGATTTGAAAGTACTTCACTACTATACTCTATCGTATTATTCATTTTTTGATGTTCATAAATAATCTCTACTAGATTAATCGCTTGTCTTACATCGCCATTTGACAACTGAGCTATTTTTTCCACACAGGCTTTTTCAACTTTATAGTCTCTTGAAAAATCTTCTTTCTTGATAAATTCTATTGCCCGATAAATGGATTTTTCAATTTCTTTTTCTGATACAGGTTTAAATTCAAATATCACACTTCTACTTAAAATTGCTTTATATACATAAAAATAGGGGTTTTCAGTCGTACTTGCAATGAGTGTAATCTTCCCATTTTCCATATATTCAAGAAGCGCTTGCTGCTGTTTTTTATTAAAATTTTGAATCTCATCTAAATAGAGTAGCACGCCATTCGTGTGCATTAAATCGTTTAATTTTTCTGTAATCTCTTTAATATCTGAAAGCGTAGCGTTAGTCGCATTTAGTTTGTAGAGTTTTCTATTAGTTTGTTCTGCAATAATATTGGCTAGAGTTGTTTTTCCAACACCTGGTGGTCCAAAAAAAATCATATTGTAGATACCTTTAGATTCAATCATTTTCGTAAGAAAACTTTTTTTTCCTAGAAGATGTTCCTGCCCAATAACTTCATCGAGTGATTTTGGTCTTATACGTTCCGCGAGGGGTATTTTCATATTGTGCACTCCTACATTATTAGTTTAATTGTGTGCTGTCGTTCCAAGAATCACCACATTATCATAATAGAATTTATTATGATAAGGTGGTGATTCTTGGTTAGTATAATTTTAGTTTACATATATAACTTAATCGGTTAAATTATTTTATCCATCAAACACAATTTTGTGCATAGTTAGTTATAATAAAACAACTTCACTTCCGACGTTCTGTGCGACATATTATAATCGTCGATTAGTTTAATAATTTATTTTTATAAAGGAAAGGCACAATAAAAAATAAACGATTTTATAAGACGAACACACTCTTCATTTGCCTTGTTCATTAGTGATGGTATGAACTCAGTGACATTCACTATGCAATGCGCGCCATCACCAAGTTTTTTGAGATAGCAATATAGTAATTCAAAAAATCTTTCATACAATATTTAAAAGATCTAGACAAATAAGCGGTCTAGATCTTTTTGTATTAATTTAATCGCGTTCCATTAAATAGAACAACTGATTGTTGATACACCATATCCTTCGTCATCAAATATCCTTGATATTTTGTTACAATTGGGTTAACTATATAGTATTCATATACATTGCTTCCTACCGTTACATGGAAATACACCCCTCCATAATCACCATAAGTAAGTAATGTTTGAACTGCTGCAAACGAATTAATCAATCCATTTTCAAGTATTGCTTGTGCGTCTGTAGAGGGATTATCACTTTGCTCCATTGAATAAGTCATAGCAACACTTATTAGATTGGTTCCATTAAACCTTAACTGTCCAATTCCACTTGGTACGATTTGACCTTTATTTTTCTTCACAGAATTATAAAGAACGTTGATCCTATTAATTTGAACAGCTGAAAGGGCTACAGCACCTCCGCTAACTGTTGAGCTTCCTGAAGAGATAAGTGACGATGCATTCATTAATTTTACAACTAAAATAGGATTTTCGTTTGCTGTTACTTCCACAACTTGAGGATAATATCCTGGTTTTGAGATCGTTAGATTAACAACACTTTTATTTCCTAAAAAATTAATTGTGTAATACATTCCATCATAGCTAAAGTTTTTTATCGTATCAATGGTTGTCGCATCTAAATTACACGCAACTTGTCCTGTAGCATTTGTTGTTAAATTCACTTGCACCGTTGATCGTAGTACCCAAGGAGTGGCTTCCATTGTAATTATCTGTTGCCCCATAGCTTGCTGAATTGTTCCATATTGGTACGTTAAATAGCTCGTATTGTACGCTTTTACGGTTCCACTAATATTTGCATTATCTAATGTATTACCTTTCATATCTTCAACAACAATTTGTTGTATGTTCTTCGCTCTACTTGCAACCGTAGTCGGTTGCCCTCCAACAAGTGGCGTATTCGAACATCCAAACAACGTGATTAATATCAATCCAGCAATAATAACAATAATAATTTTTTTCAACTTTCCTCCTAATTATTTTGTAATTTTACTAAGTAGCTTTTCGTTTTTTTTTTATAAGTCTTCTAATAGGTCTAATACTTCAACTGTGTCATCAATCGTTGGAATTTCACCTTTTTCAACTTCACTAATTTTTCACTATAATCCACAGCAGCCTCTTTTATATCAATCTCTGGGTCATCTTGCTCTTTCTTCGGATTATCCCAAGTTTAATCGCATAAAGGTGGAATCTCCTTAAGTTTTATCGTGAATATTAGCCAGTATATCACTCTCTTGAACTGCTTCAATAATCAGTAAAAATAGATTTTGATACCATGACTGAGTAGCTATTTCGAGTGAACTATTCTCTTTCAAGGACTCATCCATATAAAAACGATGCTCTAAAATATGAATGATAATTTTTTCATAACAGCCAACTGTACTAAAATTTAAAATGAATGGGTCAATAATCTTGCTTTTATCAAACTCTTTAAAGAAGAGGTTTTTTCTCATAAGAAATAACTAGCACTTTCATGTCATTGGTGGCCATCTCTTCAGTCAGTGGAACTTTAGTATTGAGCTCAACAACTTCTGCATCTACATAAGCCATTCCTTGCGCAGTTGCGACATAAATCCTATAGTTTCCATCTCTTATAAAAAAATAATTTTAAATTTTATATACAGATATCGGTGGTAAAATTGCATCTGGGTGATAGGCTTTATCAACACTTTGTCAACGATTTTTTAAATAATCATATTTAGGTAAAAACCGCTTATTAAAATCTTGAATTCTTTCTTTCCCTCTAATAATTTTGCTTACCAAAATCTCTTTAAGCCCAATATAAGTCTAGTTTTCTGGCTTTAGCATATTTCTAACTTGTTCTAGAGAAAGCAATTCATCTCTCTCTTTTTTTTCCAATACTTTTGATTCTCTGTATGAACTCTTTCATTCGAGCTTTTCTAAAATCCTCTCGACTCTAATTCGACAACCAGTTTTGCCTCCTAAAGCTCAATTAATGTAGATTTATATGTGTCAACAACATGTGTTTGAAAGACTTTTGTTCCTCTTGTCATATTCAAACCATATACATGTGTATGCCCATGAACATGGTATTTATGTAAGTATTTTTCTATAAACATAGTTAAACGTTGACCATACAATGACATGTATCTGAAGCATCATGAATCCCTCTTGGGGTGCATGCGTCACCACAATATCCACATATCTTCCATATTTCAATTATTGAATAAAAATTTATACCATTTTCTTCTAATTTGTTGTTTCATTTCGGCTTCGCTATATTGGTGTGTCTCATCATTATACTTTATACATCCGCCTAGCCCGAACATAATAATACCATCGTGCTTTATAAAGCGACCTTCTAATGATTTTAAATGCGAATATTTATGTATAAAATCTTTTTTAATCAATTGATTCTTTCCTTAAAATCTTGATAATATTTTATGTGATGATTCCCAAAAACAAAATATACACATTTATTATACGTGTTATACAAATCATCTAAATAATTCAAATCTAAGTCCCCACTTGAAATTATGAACTCTACGTCTTTTAATTTCTCAATATTTCTAGGTCTAAATAGACGTTGATTTTTGCTATCTGAGATGCACAACATCCCCATTTTTCCTTGTGCTTCCTTTTCCTATATATGTCAAGTATATCATATCTTTTCTAAGATTAAAAGTTTTTTATTCTAATTTTCATAGTGGAAAGCTCTACTAATTTAAGCTACATGCAGTAAAGTAGGTATAAGAACATGGAAAAAAAACGGAGTCAAATAACTCGAGAGTTCGATGTGAGTAAAGTGTCATTAAGTAGTTGGAAATATTACGTATAATGCAACTGACGAAGGTTGGGTATATCTTTCTACTCTGATGGATTTATATACGTGAAGAATCATTGGCTTTGCCATGGATTCACGTATGACCAAAGAATTGACTATAAATACTTTAAAGCAAGCATTAGTTCATCTGAAAGAGACTAAAAACTTCATTCATCACTCAGATAGAGGCGTTCAATATTGTTCAAACAATTATCAGAAATTGTTGAAAGAAAATAAAATCACTTGCAGTATGAGTAGAAAAGGTAAGTGCTATGATAACGCAGTTATTGAATCATTTCATAGCATTTTCAAAAAAACTCGTTTTTCATGAAAAATATAGAAGCAGACAGCAAGCCATTGATAGTATTAACGAGTATATCCTATATTTCTATAATTCTAATAGAATTCATGGGTCTATTAATGATTGCACATAGATTATGCTACGAAATCTAGAAAAGTCAGTTAATTTTTTCGGATTTGATGCGTCCACTTTCTTGACACAATACCACTAACTTTTGGGGGTCGGTACATATACGAGCGCTTCTCTTTTGATATGTATAAATCTATAGCCATCAGATTTTTCTATCCTCAACAATTTATACTCTAGGCATATTCTTACTTGATACAATATCAACCCCAAGCCCTAGTACATCTTTGAGAATGATATCTCCCATTTTAATAGGTGCTTCAACAGTAAGTGTGTTAATCTCCTCCATCACATCAAAAAGACGCTCTTTTGGAACTTCACTACTGGTTTTTACCGGTAGTCTTCTAAAATTTGAGTGCGAAATTTTAACCGTTGTAGTAAGCGTTCTTGAGGGAGCAGTCAGCTCTTTTTTAGTGTATGCTATCCCTCTTGGACACCCATTTCCTGTAACAGTATAATCTTCCCCTTTTTTCTCTACGCTCATATGGCAGCCAATCGGACATACAATACATATCAACTCTTGTGCTTTCATCTATGCCTCCTTTACCATAACTGTAATTTCTCCGCCTGTTGAAAGAATATTTTTTATTGGAATAACCAATTTTTCCATCTCACCTGGAGCTAAATGTTTTTTTGTTACCTCGCGAATCACTTTGCCATCTTGCATAGCCACAAGCTTAACATCTCTAAAAATATCTGTCACACGCATAAAAAGTTCAATACTCTCACCCACATTTGATAAATCAATCGTGTTTGGGATGACATAGCGTACACCATGTTTTGGCTCTGTATGAATGGACTCTCCACTCACAGTAAGACGTTTTTGAATATATCTTGCCGCAGCTGCCCCTGCTCTTTGACTCTCTTTTGTTACAAAATCTACTAAATCATGTACATGCACAACATTGCCACACGCAAAAATACCTTCAATTGAAGTCGCCATCGACTCATTAACAATTGGACCCGCCGTCACTCTGCTCATCTCAACACCCGCTTGTTCAGAGAGTTCATTTTCAGGAACGAGTCCCACAGAGAGAAGCAGTGTATCGCACTCATAAGTTACTTGTGTTCCGTGAATAGACTTTCTGTTTGCATCCACTTTCGCTATCGTTACCCCTGTCACTCTATCTGTTCCATGAATCTCCGTTACAGTATGGCTTAACTTGAGTGGAATATTAAAATCCTCAAGACATTGTACGATATTTCGAGTGAGTCCACCTGAATATGGCATAAGTTCAGCTACAACCTCAACTTTCGCACCCTCTAATGTCATTCTACGTGCCATAATCAGTCCGATATCTCCTGACCCCAGTATTACGACTCGTTTTCCAATCATTTTACCTTCCATATTAACAAACCGTTGCGCTGTTCCCGCTGTGAAAATCCCCGCAGGACGTGGTCCTGGTATAGAGAGAGCACCTCTTGGTCTCTCTCTGCACCCCATTGCAAGAACGATCGCTTTTGCTTGAAGTGTTACTAGTCCATCTTCAGCATTCACATAGGCAATCTCTTTTTCACCATTAACACTTACGACCATAGCCCCAAGCTTATACTCTATTCCCTCTTTTTGAACCATCTCAATGAATCTTCCTGCATACTCAGGTCCAGTTAATTCCTCTTTAAACTGATGAAGTCCAAATCCATTATGAATACATTGTTGAAGTATTCCACCAAGTTCTTTATCTCTCTCTAATATTACAATTTTAGCGATGCCCTCTTTTCGAGCCTCTAACGCTGCGGCAAGACCTGCAGGACCTCCTCCAATTACTACTAATTCGTATTGCATTCTTCCTCCTACTTCGTATCACCTGTTATTATGTATGACTCTTTTTGTGCTTTAACAATTTGTTCTTCTGGTAAATTTAACTCTCTTGCAATTGAGTCACATACTCAGCAATAGCGGGAGCTGCAGTTAACCCCGGTGATTTAATCCCTGCAATATTGAAAAAATTTGGTGTTGAAGGCGACTCGCCTACGATGAAATCCTTGGTAGAGCTCTCGGCTCTAAGTCCTGCAAAATTGGTAATTATTTTATTTCCAGGAAGATTTGGATAGGTCATAGAAGCTCTCTTCCATACAAATCTTAGCTCTTTTTCAGAAGTTGCAAAGTCGTTTAGTTCATCCACTTCCGAAGCATCAGGACCAACTATAATATTTCCGTGCACTGTGGGGGCAACTAACACCCCTTTACCCATAGGATTCGGACATTGAAACATCACATGGCTCGCTAAATTCCCAACACTCTTATCTAAAATATAGTATTGACCTTTAATAGGGGTGATTTCAAATTTTTCTTCACAAATCATATTATTAATCTGAGCACTATGTACTCCACTTGCATTAACAACAATTATACTCTCTAGTTTTTCACCGTTCTCAAGAGAAACTTCAAATCCCTCTCCCACTTTATCTATTTTTACCACTTTAGAATTCAACTTAATTTCCACACCATTTTGTGCTGCATTGTTTGCACATGCAATAGCAAGTTCAAAAGGACCAACAATGCCTGCTGTTGGCGCATAAAGCGCTGCAATGATTTCAATGCTAGAATTGGGTTCTATCTCTCTTACTTTTTCTCCTGAAATCACTTCAAGACCTGGAACCTCGTTAATTTTACCTCTCTCTAAAAGAACATTGAGCGTTACAGCTTCTTCTTCAGAAAACGCGCAAACCATTGAACCGATACGCTTGAATGGCACATGTAAGTCACTACATAGTTCATCAAAAAGCGCATTTCCTTTAGCATTAAATCTAGCCATGTTACTTCCTGGTTTTGCATCAAATCCAGCATGGACAATGGCGCTGTTCGCTTTTGTTGTCCCATTCGATATGTCAAAATCTTTTTCAACTAAAACCGTTTTTAATTGATATTTTGAAAGTTCTCTTGCTAGCTTTGTTCCAATGATTCCTCCGCCAATTATGGTAATATCGTACATTATTTTCTCCTAACTTTTAGTGATTATTTATTATGCGAATTCCAACAAACTGCTAATATCATCATTGATATAATACAGCAAATTGTTAAAAAGGTAAATACTTGATTCCAACCATTGCGTATTGCAATAATAAGTATA
>JAPLKR010000074.1 GCA_026387965.1 Fusobacteriota bacterium
CAATCCTATCATAATAACTATCACAGCTGCGATAATCCACGAGAAAAGTGCCGCAGGGCCAGCTAACACCCCTGTCTTATAAGCCGCAAAGAGCCATCCACTTCCAATCACAGCTGAAATGCCGATAAATGTTGCTGATAACAGACCCATTTTATTTGATTCTTGATCCATATATACATTCCTCCATATTAATCTTTTTTAATACAACTATTCTAACATACTTAAATAAATTTTGCAATCGATATCTTTCTTTACTATTTCATTTTACCGAAGACAAAACAGAGTGTAATTAACAGAAAAAATAAGGGCTATTTCAAAATTCGAACAAATAGAGAGTGCATTTGAAAATTATTTTATGTGATTTTTAATTTCAATCATCTTCTCTGAAGAAAGCAGTGTTTCTAGCGTTGTTAGTGATGTGAGTTTTCCATTTTGATTTTCATACTCTAAAATAGCTTTTACTTCTTTTCGCGAAAGCCCCATAGCATACCATAAGTTTTCATTTGTTTCATTTAAACTAAATTTTTGAGGTGTCGTCGTCACTGTTTTTAGTGTAAGTTTTGTTTGTAATTTCTCAATTGTTTTAGCCCCAAAACCATACATACTGTCCAACTGTAACCAATTAGAAATCCCACCATTTAGCTCTCTAAAATAGATGATTCTTTGCGCAAGATTTACAGAAAATCCTCTCTCCCGAATATCAAGGTAACTCGCAGTATTAACATTGATAGGACCAAGATTTTTCACTTCTTTTTCACTACTTACGCCACTTTTAGACGAGTTAGCATTGAAAACACTTTGCTCACTATTTTTTTTTACTGCTTGAATACTCCATTTCAATATCAAGTTTATTTTCACTACTACTCTCGTTTTGCACTGATTTTTTACTATTTTCATACTTTTCAATTTTGAAACTGCCAATTATTCCTACGACAATAAGTATGACAATTGCGCCATAATACACACTTTTTTTATTCATACAAGCCCCCACAAACTTTTAATGACTTATTTTTTCTGCTACCTTATTCTTCTAAAAAGCTTTATCATTTTATGGTCTATACCTTTTTATTACGTTTTCCCATTTCCCTTGTGCCTTCATAACTTTTTCAATAATTTCTCGAACAGCGCCCTCTCCGCCTATTGCTTCGGCTTTTATATCGCTCACTTCAATAATTTCTTGAACGCTATTATGTGGACAAGCTAGAATACCAACGTAACCTAATACTGCTAAATCATTTACATCATCTCCCATATATAGAATCTCATCAGTCGCTATTTGATGACGTTTTTTCAACATTCCAAGAACTTCTAATTTATTTTTAACCCCTTGATGCACTTCATCAATTTTCAACTCTTCTTGTAGTCTTATTCTTATGATTTCAGTTTGTCTTCCTGTAATAATGGCAAATTTTAGTCCCTCCTTTTTAGCCTCTACAATTCCAAACCCATCCCGAACATGAAATTTTTTAGTATACTCTCCAGAATTGGATACTTGAATACCCCCATCAGTCAATGTTCCGTCCACATCTAGCATAATCCACTTGATTTTTCTTAGTCTCTCTTCCATAACCTACCTCCATTAAAATCAGTATTAATCCGTTACAATCATATTGTACCCGTACCAGCAGTTTGCTATCGAATTGTCTTGACCGACTTTAGTCAGGCTAAAAAAAGCCTATACCCTTTTCAACTGCTAATTTTTCGCAATCCATTTTAAGAGCTGAAACATTGCACAATTTTTAGCCCTCTCTTGTATCATTTCGCGTTCTCCCCCAAAATGGTGCTTTATGATCACTTGCTTGCCCTCTACTTCTACACCGATAATAACCAGACCTACTGGTTTATCAACACTACCTCCCATTGGTCCTGCGATACCACTTACAGCGATTTTAATGGGGGTTTTTAGCCCTCTTAACATCTCTTTTATACACTCTTCACTAACAGCACCAAATTTCTCTAAAGTGCCCTCTGATACACCTAAGCGAGACTGCTTCGAATCATTACTGTAGGTCACTAACCCCTCTTGAAAAACTTCAGAAACACCCGAAACAGATGTAAGGGCTGCAGCAATAAGTCCGCCCGTGCAAGACTCTGCGAGACTTATTTTCAAACCTTTTTCTCGCAATATTTTCACTAACTTACTTTCTAACCTATCGCTATCTTCACCGTAGTACCATTCTTGAACTCTTGATTTTATCTTCTCTACAACTCCATGAGCAATAGACTCTTGGCGCTGTGAGTAAATCGTTCTAAGAATAATTCCATAAGGTCTCGCTAAAATTTCAAATTCTAACTCTCTTTCGTATCTTTTAATAATATCAATCATGCTGTCTTCCACAACCGACTCTGCCACACCATAAAGCAAAATATCTTTTTTGAATTTTGGATTACTTTTGCTATACTTTGTCGAAATAAATCGTTTCAGTCCATCTTCCAGTTCACGTGGAACGCCTTGAAGTGCTAGAATCTTACCTATATAAAACCCTGGAGCTACACCTACTTGATTCTCTACTACTTCACACCCTTTAGGCAGTGTTACCTGACGCATATTGTTCTCTGGCATTGCCGTAGCTCTCGAATCAAAATACCCCTTCATCTTTTCATAGGATTTCGCATCTATTTCAAGTGCAGCTCCGTAAAATTTTGAAATAGCATCTCGTGTAATATCATCAAAAGTTGGTCCAAGTCCACCTGACATAATAAGTAAATCCACTTTATTTTCTACAAATTCAATTGCTGCAATGATAGATTCAATATGGTCTTTTACTACCACTTTCAGAGTACAGTCCATTCCATACTCGAGTAAATAATTTTGAATAAATTGACTATTTGTATCCACAATATCGCCATTAAGAAGTTCTGTTCCCACTAAAATAATTCCAACTTTCATATACACTCCTATAAAACAGGCTCTACCATATGACCGTAGCTTGCTCTCATATTTTTTATATTTTCAAGTATCGTGACTACTTCTTCATAACTCTCTGTTGTAAAATCAAACCGAAACTCTTCTACTCCATATTTTAGGAGTTCATCTATTTTAGGATATAGATTACGCGCCTTTTCACTCATTAACATGTGCTGATTTTTGTAGCGAATATAGGAATATTCGTCTTCAAATTCATTCGATAACTTTTTAAATTCAAAAGCTTTTTCGACCTTTGATGAAAAATTCATAACGGCTTGTTTCCCATAGACAACAATTCCCAATGGATTTTTATGCTTAAGTTTTTCAATTTCAGAAAAACTCATTTCTGGAGATACATAGAGGGTATTTGTCGTGAAATTTTCATAAAATTTTACTCCATAGCTATTAAATATATTCATAATTTCATCTATTTTTACATTTTTTCCCTCAAGTTCAAAGTAGTGCGTTGCAAAAATATTTTTCTCATATTTTTGGCCCTCTTCTAAAATTTTATTTGGCCACATTTCACTGAATTCTATAAATTTAAATTTTTCAACCGCTTTTTTCTGCTCAAGGGTCATATAAAGGGCACAAAATTTAGGTTTTTTTGCAACATATTTTATCGAACACACCTCTGTTTCTCCCTCAATAGCGATACGTCTCTTCCCCTTTACTAATACATTTTTTAGCTGTTCGAGCGCTCTACGACGCAATTCTTTGAGTTCACTTAAAGGCAAAAATGCTTTGCCATCATATTTGATTTCAACACTGACTTCAAAATCTTCACTTCCAGATTTCTCAATTTTTTCTTTTAGAACTTCTATTTTTGTAGGATTTTTAGCCTCTTCTACAACTTGAATGCTTTCACTTACTTCATACTCACCATAAGTAAAAGTCAAAATACTTTCTCCAAGTCTCAAATTCAATTTCCCTTTAACATTTATTTTTCTTATCGATTCTTTCAGTGCCTTTTGAAGTTCTAACTCAAATAGATAATCATAATTTCGATAAAGCGTTACGCTACGATTTTCTTCGGTATTTTGATTGGTTTTTAAAAATTTATCCTCGTAACTACATGTGTAAAAAATTTGATTTACAAATCCTCCACCCACACGTTCAAAATTTTTATCCACCATAACAACCCCATCAGCTTGATGAATGGGTTTAGACAAGTGTATACGGCCCCTTTCTATTTTTCCCACTTCTTCTCCCATGTGAGCAGAAAAGTGTGTATTCATCAACTTTGGATTATCCCCTTTAAAATATCCAAGAGAGTATCCACGGTTGAAAAGTTTTGTTATCGCATACGCATCTGTATATCTTCCTTCACACATAGCTTTTATGCTTGAAACTACATAAAATACATACTCTGGCGACTTCATACGTCCTTCTATTTTAATGGCATCCACACCTGTTTCGAGTAGTGCTTGAATGGTTGACTCATTCGCAATTTGATCTTTCGGACTTAAGAAAAACTTCTTTTTACCTTCACTACTATAACACTTACGGCATCCTTGAGTACACATTCCACGATTCCCACTTCGGTTTCCCACAGCACTACTCATATAGCAACGCCCAGAAATTGAAATACATAGAGCCCCTGAAACAAACACTTCAAGTTCTGCTTTACTATTTTTCCTAATATTTTTAATCTGTTCAAGCGAAAGCTCTCGTGGGAGAATTATTCTTTCAAAACCAACACGAGATAAAAAATTAATATCTTGAGCACTACTTGCATTCATTTGAGTACTGGCATGAAGGGGAATATCTGGGAAATTCTTTTTCAAATAACTAAATAACCCTAAATCTTGAACAATAATCGCATCAAGCCCAGCAATATATAATTTTTTAATATTTTCTGAAAGTGCTTCTATTTCTACATCTCGCATGATGGTGTTGAGAGTGAGTAATACTTTAATTCCTTTTAAATGTGCTTTTTCTAAACACGCAACATACTCTTCTACATGAAAATTAGGTGCATTTCTTCTTGCGCCAAACCCTTTAATCCCCATATATATCTCATCAGCACCAGCTATCATCGCCGCATTAAAACTTTCTATACTTCCCGCAGGAGCTACTATTTTCATTCGATTCCTCTTTTCACTTTAGTCTATATAATTTCATTATAACAAATTTATGTTTATTTTTCACTTATCATCACGAAACATTCATCATTATTTATTGAGATTCATCAAAACACGATATTGCTTACTTTCAAAAAGTCATAAAATTAAAAGAGAAGCTTGCGCTTCTCTTTTAATTTTCATCTTTTTCCTCTTCAATCTCAAACTCCCCCTGTTCCAAGTAAAACTGCCCAGATACTTCATTATATGCAAACAGCTCAGAGTATCTTCCCCAATCAATCAAGGTATCAATTTGTTTCTCAACATTTTCTGCACTAAAATATTTCTCTAACATATCTTCAAAAAATTCATAATTCATGTGATGGTTTGACTTACTCTCAAGTACGGTAAGTATTTTTCTTGCAAGAGGTACATTAGCTACAAATTGCTCTTTAAAAATTTTTTTTCTATCAAGGACTGATGCTTCTGCAAACTCAAAACCTTTTTTAGTCAACTCAATATCTCCAGTTTCAACCTTTGTAAATTGAAGCAACGATGCGGAATCTACAATCGGAACGAAATCATCAATCTCCATTGAGAGCTTCTCCGCTAACGCATACAAGTCCTGTTTTTCTTTAAAATCTGCTAAAAGCTCTAAAAATCCTGTAAGTGCTCCAATAGCCACAAAGTGAATCAGCTCATCTTTGATATTTTGATCCGGATAGAACTGTTTCTTCTCAGGTTGCATCAAGAGAGAGTATATTCGATCAAGCATCTTTTCAAAACTTGGATGTTTTGAATCTCTTGGACGCTTCAAATTGATGGCTATTTGCTCTCGAATACGTGCTGGCGACTTTGAGAGTATCACCACTCTGTCAGACATCAAAACAGCTTCTTCTATTCCATGCGTTACCATTACAATGCATTTTGCGGGTATTTTACCCTCATGCCAAAGGTCCAATATATCACGCCGAAGATTTTCAGCCGTTAGTACGTCAAGTGCCGAAAACGGCTCATCCATCAAAAGAATATCCGGTTCAGACACCAATGCTCTGCCAAGTCCAACACGCTGCTTCATCCCTCCTGAAAGTTCTTTTGGATAAGCATTTTCAAATCCATCTAAACCAATAATATCAATCATTTTAATAGCTCTTTCACGCTTTTCCTCTTTTGGAAAAGGTTTATCCTCAAGTCCCATCATTACATTTTCAAGGACAGTCAACCATGGAAATAGTGCGAATGATTGAAAAACCATAGAAACACCGGGATTTATCCCCTCGATTCGCTCTCCAAGATATGCTACTGTTCCGCTTGAGGGTTTTATAAGTCCCGCCATGATTCGAAGTAGTGTGGATTTTCCACTTCCTGATGGTCCAAGAAGCGATACAAACTCTCCCTCTTTAATACCTAAATTTATCTCTGAAAGTACGGGAAGTTGTCCACCTTCTTTTGTTTCAAAAAAACGAAACACATTGTGCGTCGTAAGAATATCTTTTGCCACTGCGCCTCCTAAAATGAGAATTTATCACGCGCAATACGATAAAGTACACGCCATAAAACATTATTAATTACCACAACAAATAGGCACATCATGGCAATTCCTAAAATAATACCTGTCCAGTTCCCTATGCCCGTTGCCGCTGATATGAAACTTCCAAGTCCTTTACATGTTAAAGTCGTTGACTGCCATTGCACCACTTCTGCTAAAATACTTGCATTCCAAGCGCCTCCAGAAGCCGTGATACACCCTGTAATCAAATAAGGAAATATGGCTGGAAGAATAATTTTTTTCCACCGTTTTATCCCAGTAATTTTGAATATTTCACCAGCTTCGAGCAAATCCTTTGGAATAGCCATTGCACCTGCAATAACATTGAACAAAATATACCACTGTGTCCCAAGCATCATAAGGGGAATCGCTCCATAACTTAAACTCATATGATAGTGAACAAACAAAATGGTTACAAAAGGAAATATCAAGTTAGCAGGAAATGATGCCGCTACTTGAATAATTGGTTGAAAAAACCGTGATAATTTTGGACTAAGTCCAATAGCAACTCCCGCAGGAACCGTCCAAAGTGCTCCTAAAAATACAGCAATTATTACACGAATCAAGGTAAGTACAGCATCTGAAAATATTGTCCAATACATTGAACTTGGCGTGGATTCTAGCACATGATAGAGCATTTTCAAATACACCAGTAAGATAAATAAAATATAGAGTACAATACCTCCCCCTATAATTTTCCCTATCAAATGAGTTAAAGGCTGTTTTCTCACTTTACGTGATGCCGTGGTGAGTTTTGCTAAAAAATTTAGAAACATTCCAAATAGTTTAAATGGCCAAGCTAGTGCAATCCAAAAATATTTAAACCAATTAGAACGCACTAACAATCCATAGACAAACGAAGTCGGTACCACACCACTCGAAATCGTTTCAAGTTTATACTTTTGAGCCCATGCCACAACAGGTTTCCAAAATAGAAAATCAATTAATACAATTACAACAATCATTGCAATAATGGCATAAAATATCGCTCTCATA
This sequence comes from Fusobacteriota bacterium, assembly GCA_026387965.1. Classification (GTDB taxonomy): domain Bacteria; phylum Fusobacteriota; class Fusobacteriia; order JAPLKR01; family JAPLKR01; genus JAPLKR01. The sequence continues at coordinate 7,517 of JAPLKR010000074.1, forward strand.
TTTCCTTCATTGATGGCTTCGGCAACATAAGACCCGATTCCAGGAAGTATCGTTGTATTCCCAAGTACCGTTATCGCTTCAGAGGCCGCAAGAAAGAACCATGTGCCTCCGAAAGACATCATACTATTCCAAACAAGTCCCATCATTGAATACGGAATTTCTAATTTAATCATTTTTTGATACCAGTTAAGTTTCATTACATCTGCCGCTTCACTAAGCTCCTTGGGGATTGCAGTCAAGGATTGATAGAAACTAAAAATCATATTCCATACTTGAGCTGTAAATATTGCAAAAAGACACGCAAGTTCTAACCCGAAAGAGTTTCCTTTAAAAATAGAGACAAACAGCGTTACAGTGATGGATAAAAACCCTAAAACTGGAACAGACTGAAAAATATCTAGAAGTGGAATGAGAATTTTCTCTGCCACTTTATTTTTTGCTGCTAAATACCCATAAATCAGAGTAAATATTATCGATGCAGCAAAGGCTATAAACATCCTCAGTACTGAAAGTCCAGCATAATAAGGTAACTTCCAGATAGAGAGATCTAAAGGTTTTGACGCTCCACTTGGCGTATACGGCGCCACCATGGCTTTTCCTAAATGCATAATGGCATATATCAGCCCAATAACAAGAATAAATAGAACCGCATCTATCCAAAGTGAGCGTTTTTTTGAAAATATTCCAACAATCATTAAAAATTCCTCCTAAAAAGTTATGTCTGCTTTATGTTATGACACCACCTTCGTCCATTGACACTCACCTCTTTCAAGTCTAGAATCTTGATGCATTTACAAATCCATTTTTGCAGCCGATTGGTAAATCTATCAAAATTTCTTGAGACAACCTTTATTAGAAAGTTAGTAATAACACTTTCCACGTATAGTATTATAACATACCCTTCTCAACTTTTAAAGTAAAAAATTAAATAAGAGAGTCGCCAACGAATGAATACTCCCAAATTTACTTCAATTATTGTTTTTTCCATCTCAAGAGGCTTGATAATTTTTTCTAATGCCTCTTCTAGACATCCTTCTTTAAAAAAATTAAGAAATATACATTCATTATAAAAATGTGCCTTTCTCTCCCTTATTCTCTACATTTACGTGTTTGCTTATCTCTCATAAAATCATGAATTTCAGGGCGTTTATTGTTAATTTCAAACTCCTTTTTTACGATATTAGCATGCAAATCACTTGAACGCTCTTTGTCGGCTTTACAAAGATATCTAACAGCATGAACAAAAAAATATCGCTCCATCAATCGCTCTTGGTTCAAACTCTCTTCTTAGTATTATTTAGCGTTTTAATAAATACTGGTGCACGGATATTTCTAATCTCTATATCTTCGACACTTATTACCATTAAACGTTTCCACACGTAATCTTCAAGATCTGGTGATGTTATATGCATTTCATGCGCTACAGAAAGTGCATTCTCTTCTCACCCTCTTCCAATGCTTTTTGCAAGGCTGAAATCAATTCATCAGCTGAAAATCTATTTTTAGAAATAACATTTTCCCAATAATCATAATATTGACTCATTTTATTCTCCTCTTAAATAATAGTAAGAACTTTTTAGCTCATTATGCAATAAAAAAGTAATTTCCATCTCAAGAATATTCTTAATGCATCATTACTTGCTGTTCCATCTATTCCTGATGCCACATTAATCTATATTTTCAATAACAACCTTTTTGTTATTCGCTTCGCAAAATTGCTTTTTCATATTTTCTCCAATTATAAAATCCGTTTTTATCTCTTCTACCCAACTTCCCCTTCTTCTGATACAATATATAAAAACTCACGGAGGTTTTATGAAAAAAATGCCATTAATTTTATCTCTTTTTACCCTGTTTTCACTCTCGCTCTTTGCGCTTGCTTTTACTCCCCTTACTGTAAAGAACTCGATTTTTTCCATTAACGGACATAACCAATCGGTCAACCCTGGGACATATAGCGTTAAGTTAACATATCCTCTTTTTTTTAATGGTAAAAATCCAGCCACTGATATCAATGCCCCTATCTTAGCTTACATCTCAGAAACGATGAAAGATTTTACTTCTAATCTTTGTGATGATATTACCTCACAACTTACAGGCATCACTGCAGGTAACGGAAAATCTATTTTTACCCTTCAAGGTAACTACAAAATACTAGTTAATGGACCACAATCACTATCTCTTCAATTCTCCTATTATGAATTTCTCAATGGAGCTAACGGAAGCAATGTTCTAAAAAGTTTCAATTTCATCAATCAAAACGGCACTTACTCTCTTATCAATCCTAATAATATATCTAAAAACAGTAAAAATATGGTATGTGATTTTGCTTATTCAACTATTAAAGCTAAAAATATTTACCCTCGTGATATTTTAAATGATTTGAAAGATAACAAATATGTTCGGAGTGAGTTGGTAAATTCAATGCTTTTTGAAAATGATGGAGTTCATTTCTTTGTAACACTCGTTCAAGTCAATGGACCAGAGCAGATTACAATCCCTTATTCAAAATTTCCCCAATTTTTCAAATAGCCAAATTATTATGTCATTAAATCAATTTGCAAAACTGATTAATGAAAACTCTCCCGCCTCAAGCAGCGGGAGAGTTTTTACTTAATGTCTCGAGTTGTGCGTTTTCACTACACAACGACACACAACTAAAAAAGAAAAAGTAGACAACTCCCTAAAATAGTGTAAAATAAGTTACCACACACACTTACACTAGGAGATGTCTACCATGAATATTGTAACTGAAACATCA
>JAPLKR010000053.1 GCA_026387965.1 Fusobacteriota bacterium
AATATCTTTTTTTAAAATTCTGCCTTATTTTCATGGGGCGGTATATATTACTCTCTAAATGTGATACAATAATAAATATACGTTAATGATGTAAAAACTAATACTTAATAATAATATTACGCCATATTTGGAGGAAAAATGTACTATATTGGAATAATGTCAGGCACAAGTGTTGATGGAATAGACGCAGTATTGGTAGATTTTATTGAAAAATATCCTTTTATCAAACTCATTGAGACACTTTCTGTTCCTTTTGAAGAAAACCTACGTAGCGATATTGTAAAGCTTTTAGAGACTTTTACGATTCATCTACAAAAATTAGGGGAAATTGATCATAGACTTGGTTTGGCATATGCGAATGCAGCACTGATTCTTTGTGAGAAAGCAAAGATAAATATTAGTTCAGTTGTAGCAATAGGGTGTCATGGGCAAACTATATTTCATGATCCGAGAGGAAAGTATCCGTTTACGATGCAAATAGGAGATAGTAATATTATTGCTGCTAAAACGGGCATTTCAGTGGTCAATGATTTTAGAAGATTGGATATGGCATTTAATGGAGATGGCGCTCCACTTACACCTGTTTTTAATCAGTGTTTTTTATATAGTAAAAATGAAAAAAGAGCTATTTTGAATTTAGGTGGAATAGCTAACATTACCATTCTTGCTGACTTACCTTCAGAAGTTCTTGGTTTTGATAATGGGCCAGCTAACTGTTTGATGGATTTATGGATACAAAAGAAAAAAGGGGTAAAATACGATAAAAATGGGGATTTTGCGAGAAGTGGTAGAGCAAACACTGAGTTATTAAATCGAATGCTTTCAGAGTCATATTTTATGCTTCCTGCTCCAAAAAGCACAGGAAAAGAGTTGTTTAATTTACCATGGCTTGAATCAATTTTAATGGATTATAGTTTAGTGAGTGACGAGGATGTACAAGCAACACTTCTTGATCTTACTCTTAAATCACTTGTAAATGATATAAAAAAGTATTGTCCTAAAATAGATGCACTTTATCTGTGTGGCGGTGGCGCATATAATACATATCTAGTAGAGAAACTTAAGGAATCACTCGGAGATGTTATTATTGAAACGACACAGAAAATTGGACTTCATCCACAGTGGATGGAAGCAGTTGCATTTGCATGGTTTGCAAAACGTAGAATTGAGGAGCTCCCAGCAAATTTACCTTCTGTTACTGGAGCAAATCAGTTAACTCTGCTTGGCGCATTATACAAAAGTAATAAGAAGGTGAAATATGAGTCATAGAAGCGATAAATGTAGATATTGGTTTTCTATTTTATCAGGAATCATGACGGGGTATGTACTAGGTGTAGTTCTTTTTGCATTTCCAATAATACAAGCTGACTTTAAATTAAATGAAATAGATATTTCGTACCTTGCGGGTGCACTTCTACTTGGATTTTTTATTGCAAGTATTTTCACAGGGCTAGCACTAGATTATATGGGAAGAAAAGATACCATTTATATTATACTTTTTTTAATTTGTTTGGGAACAGCCATTTTTAATTTTTCTGATATTATGAGTGAGTTTTATGTGGGACGTGTAATTCAAGGGATTGGCTTTGGTGCATCTTTAATTGCGCTACCTATATATTTAACTGAGACGACTCCTTTTGATTTTAGAGGAAAAATAGTGACTTTGTACAGACTTAATGTTACGGTAGGTATTTTTTTATCTAGTGTTCTAGGACTACTTTTTTTTAATGATTCTAATTGGCATATTTTGATTCTATCAGTTATGATTTTTCCAATCATAGTATTCATTGTTATACAGTTTTTGCCAGAATCTCCGCATTTTTTGATGAGCCATAAAAACTATCATTTAGTTAAAGAAAGTTTGAAAAAAATCTATTCAACTCCATGGGAAGTAGAGGATAGATATGTTCATTTATTTAATCATCCAACTCAAAAATTAACAGTTTTAGAAAATATAAAAATTTTGAAGCAAAAGCATATGGTTAAAGGGTTGTTGATTGTTATTTTTGCGGTATGTATTAACCAGCTGGCAGGGGTCAATTTTTTCCTACAATGTAGTTTTGCAGTAATACATGTAAGTGGAATTGTGTCACAAAGCATCGCATCGATAGCGGGAATATTATTTACAGCGGTTCACTGCGTCGGGACATTTATTGCCTTTATTTTAGTTGAGAAGATAGGCCGAAAGCCCATATTAAAAATTGGAACGACCGGATTATTTATAACATTTATTTTTTTAGCGATCTTACATTTAATATTTCCAGTAACGATGGTAATGGGGGTAATAACCATTATTGGCATCATCGTAATGCTTGGGTTTTTTGGATTTGGATCAGGAGGTGTTCTTATAGTGATTTGTACCGAGATTCTTCCGATCCAGCTTAGGTCTATAGGGATTTCAATTTCATACTTTTTTGCAACTATTATAGGCATATTTTTTACATCAAACTTTGTTGTGTTATCTCATGCATTAGGTTTGGGGGTACTGTTTTTGATAATGGCTATTGCAACTAGCGGCTATTTTATTGTTTTAGCAAAAATTCCAGAGACCAAATGAAAACGTTTAGAAGAGATTAGCAGTTTGTGGTAGTATTTAGAAAAATTAGGAGTATAAATGAAAAATATCTTTTTAAACAAATTGAGAACAATCTCAGTAATTTCTGGACTAATGTGTGGGTATGTCTTGGGAGTTATTGCTTATATGTTTCCAACATTTCAAAAAGAGTTTGGAATTACAACACTTCAAATATCTGTTCTTGCCGGGGCTATTTTATTTGGGTGTTTTGTATCGAGTATATATACAGGTATACTTACAGATTTACTCGGAAGAAAGTGGGTAAGCTTAATTGTATTTGCGCTATTTTTGGTAGGGGGCATTATTTTTGAGGGGTCACACACCATGTATGCTTTTTATGTTGCACGACTCATACAAGGTTTAGCTTTTGGAATGGCAGTGATAGTGCTTCCAATATATTTTGCTGAGATGAGCCCTAAAGAGCGAAGAGGCCAAGTTATTACAAGTTTTCAACTCTCAATGACGAGTGGAATTTTACTAGCAAGTATTCTTGGAATGTTTGTGATACATGGGGCACATTGGCACATATTGGTTACTATAAGTCTATTGTTTCCAATATTTCTTTTATTCGAAATGCTTTTTATGCCAGAATCAGCACACTATTTAATCGGTAAAAGACGTTTTGATGAGGCAAAGAAAATATTGAAGCGTATTCACCCTTTTGAAAATTCAGATGAGCTTTTAAAGAGTATACAAGAGAGGAGAAGTTCAAAGATTTCTTTCAAAGAGGGAGTGAAATTGATATTTAAGCGTTCAAATTTTATTGCTATTTTAATTGTTACCTGTGCTGTTTCTCTTAATCAGTTAACGGGAATCAATGCCTTTCTACAATGTAGTTTAAGTATTTTAAGAGATAGTGGTATCAATTCTAATGCTATGGGAATTATTGGCGGAATCTCAATTACCATAATTAATTTTATAGCGACCATTGTAACACTAAGTTTAGTGGAAAAAATTGGACGAAAAGCTATCTTAAAAATTGGAACAAGTGGTCTTTTTATTACGTTTTTCGTTTTGGCACTTGTTCATTTTGTTATGCCAACAGGACTTATAACAGGGTGGGTGACTCTAGTTGGGATTATTATGTTGATAGGTTTTTTTGCATTTGGCCCTGGTGGGGTAATACTTGTACTTTCGGCAGAACTTTTGCCAAATTGTGTGCGTTCACTCGGAATCTCTATTGCATTTACGGTAGGGGCGCTTGTTGGGATGTTTTTTGTTTCTGATTTTATGAAAATTGCAAAAACCATTGGTTATAGCGGCTTGTTTTTACTTATTGCGTGTTTTATTATAGGGTATTTTATCATTGCTTATAAAATTCCTGAAACAAAAGGAAGAGCACTTGAGGAGATAGAAGCAGCTTGGCAAGAAAAATAAAAAAATAATGGAGAGTGATGTGGATAGAGGAACGATTATAAATGAAATCGATGCAGCACAACAACGTATTGAGTTAGATTTAGTTATTGAAAATATTACCGTATTAGATGTCTTTCAAGAGGAACTTTATATAAGTGATGTGGCAATTTATAAAGATAAAATTGTGGGGGTTGGAAATTATAAGGCATGTGGTAAAAAAGTAATTGATGGTACGGGAAAATATATTACTCCTTCTTTCATTGATACACATGTTCATATTGAGTCCTCTTTAGTTCCTCCTCATAACTATGCCAAAACGGTTGTGAAACATGGAGTTACAACGATTATTGCGGACCCTCATGAAATAGCTAACGTTGCAGGAAAAGCAGGTATTGATTTTATGCTCAGCGATGCAAAAGAATCTGATGTAGATATCTATTTTTCACTGCCATCATGTGTTCCAGCGACACCATTTGAGCAAGGAGGCGCAAAACTATTTTCTCAGGATTTAGAGGAGTATTATAGCAATAAATGGATTATTGGGCTTGGTGAGATGATGAATTATCCTGGAGTACTAGCTGGAGATAGCGATGTAGTATCAAAAATTTCAAGTGCTAGAAATTATGGGAAGATTTGTGACGGACACATTGCGGGGATTTCTGATGATAGACTGAATGCCTATATTGGAGCGGGTATTACTACAGATCATGAATGTGTGACGATCCATGACGCAAAAGAGCGAGTTAAACGAGGAATGCATGTTCTAATTCGCGAAGGAACTTCAACTAAAGATGTTGAAGCATTAATTCCTGCTGTAAATGATAAGAACTGTTCGATGTTTGCTTTTTGTACAGATGATAGACACCTTGATGAAATTATGGAAGAAGGGACTATTCGAAATAATGTTCGAAAAGCGATTAAACTTGGAATGAAAGCTGAGAAAGCGTATAAAATAGCAACAATAAATGCGGCAAAAATATACAAAATTGAGTATGTAGGAGCTATTGCACCTGGGTATTTTGCAGATTTTTTAATTCTTGACAATTTAGAAGAAGTTGCTATTTCTAGTGTGTATCGAAAAGGAGAGAGTATCGTTGAAAATGGCGTGTATCGAGAAAAAATTCGACCAAGTTATTCAACTTTGACTGTTCCACTCCGCTTCCACGTTGAAGAAAAAGATTTTGATATTCATCTTGAAAAAGGAAAAAAAGTCAATATCATTGAAATAATTCCAAATACTGTCGTGACAAAAAAAATTGTTGAGGAAGTAGATATAGAGAAGGGGCAGTTTGTTGTATCTCATTCACGAAAGCTTTCAAAACTCGCTGTAATTAACCGTTATGGAAGTAAAAATATTGGACTCGGTATAATTAAAGGAATTGATATTAAATCAGGGGCAATTGCAACAACTATTTCTCATGATTCTCATAATGTTATCGTTCTTGGAACGAATAGTTATGATATGAAAATAGCTGCAGAGAGTTTGAAAGAGAGTCATGGTGGCTTAGTGGTGGTGAGTGAAGGAAAAGTAATAGGAAAATTAGAACTTGAAATAGGTGGACTTATGACAAACCAACCCATCGATATCATTTTAAATAAAATGGAAAAACTTCATGAATCAATGCACACTATTTGTGGAGAGAATGATTTTCATATCTTTTTAACTTTAGCTTTTATGTCGCTTCCTGTAATACCTGAGATTAAACTCACTGAAAAAGGGCTTTTTGATGTTACAAAATTTCAATTTATGGATTTAATTGCTGAATAAAAATATATCTACCATGAAGTGGTACCAAATTTGTTGAGTTCAGTATATAATCTAAGAATATCAGAGTAGATATTTACTGACAAAATCACTTTACCCCGTAGATTTCGAAAGCAATTAAGCGGGTTATTCTTTGTGATTGGCATGAGGGATATTTTAATCTCAGAGTTTCAGGGCTAAAATCTTTAATTTAGAAGAAAATTATAGAACATAAAAAATTGGTAAGGGATAAAATTCCAGAGCGAGTAACTTCGTAAGGATGCGAGTGTGGCTATCATAGTGTTGAAAATATACCTCATATTGAGTGGCTCCTCAAGGAGAAGTTAAGTGAAGAAGTGGGTGAATTTTAAGTGCTAAGGATAGAGAAGAGGCCTTCATTGAACTAGCCGATGCGGTTGAGGTGATACGTCGCCTAGCCGAGGTTATGGGGGAGAGAACGAGGAGTAAAGGCTAAATGCTTTTACTCTTTCTCTTATTGAGAGCGCAAGCAGTGAAATGTTTAGTGTGGCACCGATAAATTTCACCAATAATTATAGTATTGTCACGCTTGGAGGAACATCAGTAACTGTTCCAAGTTGTCCGATGGTTTTAGGAGCAGTATTTGAAACTGGTATAGGGGCTGGGAACAGTATAATTATCAACCTCTCAAGTCAGTGGAAGAGTGTGAATATGAGTGCAATTAAGGGAGCGGGGAGTTATACTCAATACTTCGATGCACACAGCTTGAAAATCAAGCGACTCCAAAAGCTAGTCAAGGGCGTTTAAATGGTGGAAAAATTGAGCTTTTGCCATACTCAATCAGTTTGATAAAGGCGGTGTAATGTGAGAAAATTTATATTTATCATTGTATTACTTTTGTTTACAACACTGCTTTTTGCAAAAACGGCTTTTGTAACAGGGGTTTTGAAAAATGGAGGATTTTTTGATTCAAACTACTACTATGTGGAATTAGGTAGTTATTCCAATAAAGGGTCGCTACAAAATCAAGTATTTAAAGCGTATTCAACTCATGGAGGATTTGGAATTTGGTATGAAAATTGTTCTTGGATACTTGACAAAAACTCTGATGGACAGCATATTACGATAGAGCCAGAAAATGTTGCAAGTGGCGTGAGTTTAAACAGTTTGCAGGGTAAACGGTTTAGTTTTAGTTATGAAATAGACTCACAGGGTGTGCCACAACTCACCATTTTTCCAACCAAAAAGAGTTGGTTGGTACTTTTAATGACGCCACAAGGGGGCTTATTGAAAAGCACTCAAAACTCAACCTTGCATACATCTGTTGCCTATAGTTACAACTATGATGGGGAATAGGGAATGAAGTTAAGAGAGGCGTATACATGTCCCATAGAGTTTGTGCACGATATTATAAAAAGGAAGTGGATAATGGTGATTTTATGGCAAATTCACCATTATCATCGAACCAATGTAGCCACACTGAAACAAGGTATAAAGGAATTAGCCAAAAGTTGTTGAGTGAAATTTAAATGAGCTGAGTGAGTACCAACTCATTGCTAAAGAGGAATTTGAAGGGCAGCAACTACCTGCTAAGTTGACTAGCAGTAATCAAATTGAAATCGGACAGTATTCGGGGCAAGCGACAATATCTGTAGGAGGTAAAGAGGATGATAGTCTCTTTACAGCAAATGTTGCTATCGACTATAATTAATATAGTGGTGACTCTAGGAATAAAGAACACAAAAGACGTTCAATGAGACTTATGTCGTGATAAATTATCTATATCATGTTTGAAGCTTGAGGCAAATTTATATACTAGAAATGATAATAGGATGTGTCCTAAAGTGTAGAAAGGGGCTATCCCAAACTGACGTTTTAAAATCATCTCAGCGTTTTTTGAAAAAGCTATTCAAAAAAAAGAGTTTAGATAGAAGAGAGCAAGTCGCGACGACTTGCTCTCTTCTATCGTATTTGTCCACTTCCTCGAATTTTATATTTTAAGGTGGTAAGTTCTCTAAGTCCCATAGGACCACGCGCATGCAGTTTTTGAGTAGAGATACCAATCTCTCCTCCAAAACCGAATTCCCCCCCATCAGTAAATCGTGTTGAGGCATTCACATAGACACAAGCTGCATCCACACAATTTAAAAAATGCTCAGCATGTGAATAATTTTCTGTGACAATGGCCTCTGAGTGCTTAGAACCATAATGGTTGATATGAGCGATAGCATCCTCAACCGAGTTCACAGCTTTAATAGAGAGGATTAAATCTAAATACTCAGTTTCAAAATCTTCTTCGGTGGCTAATATTGCTTTGGGAAAATAGGGAAGTGAAACTTTGCAAACCCGCAACTGCACCCCTTTTTCAAGGAGAAGTGTCTCAAGTTTTGAGGTAATTTTAGGAAACATAGTTTCATGAATGAGAAGTGTTTCCATGGCATTACACACGCCTGGTCTTTGAGTTTTTGCATTGATGATAATTTGAAGTGCTTTTTGTATGTCAGCAAACTCATCAATATAGATATGGCAAAGTCCTGAACCTGTTTCGATCATAGGGATTTCAGAGTGTTTTAAAATATACGTTTTTAAACTCTTTCCGCCTCGTGGAATAACAACATCAATGTACTCGTGGTGCGTTAGCAGAGTATCAAGAATTTCGCGTTCTTCCTTATCAATAAATGCAAAGGCCTCTTGGCGAACGCCATGGAATTTAAGTACATTTGAAAAGAGGGTAAAGAGTGCAGTGTTGGTGTGAAGTGCATCGCTTCCCCCACGAAGTATCATACTATTTCCTGATTTTAAAGCAAGTGATAGGGCATCAATGGTAACATTTGGGCGTGATTCATAGATCATCAAAATCAAACCAATGGGAACTCGTACTTGTTCAATAGACATCCCATTTCCATGTAAAAATCCATGGGTGATTTCACCAAGGGGAGATTTTAATTGACCTATTTGCTCCACAGTTTTTGCCATATCTTGAAGTTTGCGTTCAGACAGAGTAAGCCGTTCTATAAAGGCTTTAGAAAGTTTTTTCAAAATCCCTTTTTCAATATCTTTTTGATTCTCTTGAAGAACAAACTGAGAGTTTTTTAGAATTTCAACGGATAAAGAGTTTAAAATTTCAGTGCGTAATGTATCGCTCATAGAAGTTATTTCAGCTGAAACAGCTTTGACATTTTTGACAAGACTTAGAGTATCCATAATTCTCCTTTTTAGTGTGAAGGGACTTTCTTTCTAAAGTGAGTTAAGCACATAGATATTATTGATGTGAACCACAACAGCGTAATCAAAATATCCGAGAGTATCTAATATTTGGGATGATTGTTTCCCTTTGATATGTTCAATTTCTTTTGAAGTATAATTGGAAACACCAATAGCGATTTCATCACCCGTTGGAGAGCAAATTGAAACAGTATCATTCTTTTTAAATTCACCAAAAACAGAGAGGATACCGATGGGAAGAAGGCTTTTGTGTTTTAAGATTGCATGAACAGCGCCTTCATCAATGATGAGTTTTCCGACTCTTTTACTACCATAGGTAATCCAGTGTTTTTTAGTGGAAAGTGAGATGATTTTGGCTTTAAACATAGTGCATTTAGCGCAACCTTGAAGTATTGAGTGCAAAATATCGGGCTCTTTTCCATTTGCGATAATCGTATCTATTCCATAATTGGTCGCAATTTCAGCAGCAGTGATTTTTGTTATCATACCGCCAGTTCCGAGTTTACTGCCGGGACTACCTGCCATGTGTTTAATTTTAGACGTAATTTTTTCAATTACCGCCACAAATTTTGCCTCTGGATGAGTATTGGGGTTAGCGGTGTAAAGTCCATCAATATCAGTAAGTAAAATGAGTAAATCTGCTTCGATTAAGGAGGCTGTGAGAGCAGAAAGGGTATCGTTATCTCCAACTTTGATTTCGCTTGTTACTACGGCATCATTTTCATTAACAATAGGAATGATACCTTTTTCAAGAAGCGTTGAAAAGGTATCTCTAATCGTTAAAAAACGCTTTCTTACGCCGATATCTTCACGGGTGAGAAGAATTTGAGCCACTGTTTTAGAATATTCAGAAAAGAATTTTTGATAGAGGTGAGAAAGTGCCAGCTGCCCAACAGCAGCACAGGCTTGTTTTTCTGGAAGTGTTTTGGGTTTTTCGAGGTATCCAAGTTTCCCCATACCAGCACCTACCGCTCCAGAGGTGACCAAACAGATCTCATGGCCTTCATTATGAAGAGCACTAAGCACACGGCATAATTTTTCCATTCTGAAAATATTAAGAAGTCCGTTGCTGTGAGTAAGGGTAGAAGTGCCAACTTTAACTACAATACGGTGATAGTTTTTTATATTCATAGTTTCTCCAATGATTTTTAATATGGGACTCTTTACTTATTGTAGCACGAAGAGAGAGAAATGTTGAGTAGATCTTGAGGAACGCGTATAAAAATATTGAGTATATTTAAAAAAAAAGGAAATCATATTTTTTAAAACCTCAATTGTCAAATTAAGTTGCACTTAATTTGACAATTGAGGTTCGCCCAGAAAACTTCATGGGGCGTTTTGTAATTAAGTACTTTTCTTGGTCTGTTATTCAATTGAGTAGCTACGTCTCTAATTTCTTTATCTGAAATAGTATTGAAGTCCGTTCCTTTTGGAAAATACTTCCTTAATAATCCATTTGTATTCTCGTTAGTTCCTCTTTCCCATGAATGGTGAGGAAGTGCGTAATAATAGTTGATTTCTAGAAACTTAGATATTTCCTCGAACCTAGAAAACTCTTTCCCATTATCAGATGTAAATGTCTTTAATCCTTCTTTTGGAATATTTCTAAAAAGCAATTTTGTTGCTTCTAATACGCCTTTACTCCTAGTTTCTTTGAGTTTTTCAACGAACAAATAACGAGTTTTTCGTT
>JAPLKR010000065.1 GCA_026387965.1 Fusobacteriota bacterium
AAAGAAGGATTAAAGACATTTACATCTGATAATGGGAAAGAGTTTTCTAGGTTCGAGGAAATATCTAAGTTTCTAGAAATCGACTATTATTTCGCACTTCCTCACCATCCATGGGAAAGAGGAACTAACGAGAATACAAATAGATTATTAAGGCAGTATTTCCCAAAAGAACGGACTTCAATACTATTTCAGATAAAGAAATTATAGACGTAGCTACTCAATTGAATAACAGACCAAGAAAAGTACTTAATTACAAAGTGCCCCCATGAAGTTTTCTGGGCGGACCTCAATTCTCAATTAAGTTGCACTTAAATTGACAATTGAGGAATTTTAAAATAATATCTTCTCTATTTTCAAAATATATTTCGACATGACTTCAATAATTATTTTTCATTTTTTAAAACTCTTTTATATTATGACTATCTGCTTATGAACTCTTTCCTAATATAAAAAACCTACACGTATGTAGCGTTTTTTTATATATGCAGAGTAATAGGATAAAAAATCATGATGGTTCCTATGAAACATATTGTACTAAAAATAATCGTACTTACAGCTTCCTGTTCATATGTTCGATATTTCAATGAAAGCATCACAGCCATATTTGCTGATGGGCATGCTAACGAAAGTATTAACATGCCAGCCCAAAAACCATGCATATGAAAAATATAGACACACAGTATGCCCAATATGGGTTGAAAAATATTTTTTAGTAACATATTAACAACAATATGCCATGTAATAACAATTGGATTATCTGCAATGGCGATTCCCGTTGCAAATAGAGCGATTGTAGCGGTTGGCATATCCAAAAGTTTTGCACTATTAAGTATTACTTCCGGAACATGAATATTGAGTGCTGCACACATTATTCCTACTAAACTTGCTAGAAGTATTGGATTTTTATGGAGGCCTGCTTTAATTAAAGCATTTCCTTCTCCTTTGCTACCTTTTTCAAGACAAATAAGGGTAAGCGGGAAAATCGTCAACAGTATAATAATACCGCCAAGCGCTATCGGAAGTATGGCTGGTGTTCCAAAGAGTAGTATCAGCAATGGCAGCCCTAAGAAAACAGTATTGGGCCATCCAACAGCGAGTGCTGCAATTCCAGCATCCCCCATACTCTTTTGTACTTTCAATGTATAAAAAAAAGTAATACCATAACTCACTAAAGTGGCAAAAAGCATTGCAAAAACAAAGTCGCCATTCCAAATAGCTCTTATGGGCGTTGTGGCAAAAGTGTAAAACAGTAGTGCTGGAAGGGTATATTTTAGAACTATCGCTGAAATGTTTTCTCCGGCCGATCCATTTACATATTTTTTCTTTCTTGCTACAAATCCAATTGCTATAATAAACAGTATCGGTATTAGTGCAGATAATAGTGTCATGATCATAATGTTCCTCCATGGTTCTATCAACACTATATATTATATCACTTTTTTTCTCTTTTATATCATTATCATTTTTTATTCTATTATTGATATTATAAATAGTAAAAAGACAAAAATGTGCACGTTACACTTTTGTCTTTCTTAATTTGATATTATTTTTTCTTTACTATCACAGAACTCTTTCCAAAAAGAGAGATAAATTTTGAAGGAATTGCCATTTCAAAACGCAGTAACTTTTGAGTTTTAGGATGGGTAAAAATCAACACATGAGCATGCAACCCAAGTCTGCTTAAAGGACTCTTTGTCGCACCATATTTTTTATCTCCTACAATACTGTGCCCTAAATCCTGCATATGAACACGAATTTGATTTTTTCTGCCTGTCACAATTTGTGCCTCTAACATCGTAAAGAATTTATTTTCTTTTAAAACACGATAATTGGTAATCGCCTTTTTACCCCCATTATCCGTTGGTGAAGAGAAGGTAACGTAAGCACTATTCTCTTTAAGCCAAGAGACAATTTGCCCCTCTTTCTCTTCTACTACCCCCTCAACGACCGCAACATAGCATCTCTTTTTAACGAGATCTTGCCACTGTGTTTGCATCAACTGCTGCACTTCTTCAGATCTTGCAAAGACCATTACTCCAGAAGTATCTCTATCAAGTCTATGCACAATAAATATCTTGTTTTCAGGATCTTTACTTTTCACATACTCTTTAAGCATATTATACGCCGTCTCTTCACGCTCATTTTCACTTGCCATCGAGAGTAGTCCTGGAGCCTTTTCAATAACGATAATATCATTATCTTCATGCAAAATTTTAATTCGAGAGAGCTTAACTTCTTGCCTTGTCTTACTCCAACACACCTCAATTTTATCCCCAATATTAATTGGGTAATCAAACTGAGTTACCGCAGAGTCTTTAAGAATAATCTGTCTGCTTTTCAGTAAACTTTTGATGTTCATCTTGCTTTTATCCTTAATCATCTCAAAGAGCAACTCTAAAAGTTCACCTTTTCGAGTTGCATAAAAAACACTATTCTTTTTAGCAGCAAACTTACTACTTGTTCTTACTACTTTTACGTTTCTCTTATCTGCTTTCACTATTTTTTTCTTCTTATCCACTTAGACTCCTTTTCTATACCATAACTACAAATGCTAAAAATTTTACCACTTTATTCGTATTGTTGGCCAGTGAGTGAAAATGACCATTGGAGGTCCAGATTACTGTTCCAGGTCCAATTACTTCTTCTTTTCCATCATCTACTACTGTCGGGGTTCCTTCCAATATATAATAGAGTTCTTCACTTCCCACATGTTGATGATAGCCAATTGTCACCCCTGCTTCAAGCACCATTAAATTAAATCCCGTAAGCTTTGATTCTACCACAAGATTTTCGAGATATGGATGCTGTAAGACTACACCTATTCCCCCTCTTGCATTTTCTTGTTTTAAACACTTTAATTTTGCTTTTTGTACAATCACTTTACCCCCTTAAAAACTGTATTATGCACTCCCCAACTTCTAGAACTTTTGTCTCAAATGAGTGTGTACAATTTTCGATGATTTCAACACTAATCAAAGGAGACATCTCGGAAAATCTCATTGTATCTTCTAGTGGTACTCTCTCATCTTCTCGAGCATGCAATATACTTAGAGGAAACCCTACAACACATGCTAACGCGTGTTGGTTAATCTCCATGCGCTCTGAAAAATAACTTTTATCAAGACGAATTATTTGTACTTGGGTGAGAATTTCCATATATCCTAATTTTTCAAGTTCATTTAATCTACCCCTATTATAGCGACTTTCCCAAGAATAAGCAATTTTATTTGTTACCGGATTGATAAACACACTTTTATAAATGAACTTTGAGTAGTAACTTTTTGAGCGTAACAGAGTGAGTAGTATCAGTGACCCAAGACTATATGCAACAATATGAATTTTTTGGTAATTGAGTGACTCTATATAGTCTAGAACTGCTTCTAAATCCTCTCTCCAAATATCGAGTGAAACTTCTTTTTTAATTGATTTCCCACAACCACTAAAATCAAAGCGGAATGTCGAAAATCCCTGTGAAGTAAGCATTAACGAGAGAACGTCAAAACTTTTCGAACTGGAAATATCACCTAAAAAGCCATGTAAAAAAAGAACGATGTTGCCTCCATTTTTACTCTCTGATATTTCTATATTTAGGCTTCTATGCATTTTTTTAAAGTAATGTTGACAAATCATTTAACCTCCTAAATTTCCTCTATATAAAAGAAAAAGCGTAAAATTTCTTTTACGCTTTTTTACCTATTGTGTATTTTTTTTATCTAAAAAGCCATCGACAGCTTTTTCAATAATTTTTGTAATTGGTATCATTGTGTCATCTGAATACTCTTTTAACTTGTCAGCTAACAAGGTTGGTAATGTACTTGAAATTCTAACTCTGTTCTTTAAACTCATTTCGGCCTCACTTTCCCACTTGCTAAAATAGATTGCACCCTTAATATCTAAAGTATAGAATGATTTTATGGTTTTTGTGTGAAGTTAATTTCTTTTTATAAATCACTCTCTCAATCCCGTAAATTTATTGACTTCGAACAAATAGCTAACCTTCACTCTTTAATTATATGATTTTAATAATACTATGTATAAGTATTATTTGTAATGCCAAAAACATTGCCGGAAATATCTGAAATTTTCGTTTTCTTATTTTATGTCTAAATATAATCATCCCTAAAATAGTCCCGATGCTTCCAAAACAGAGTGACATTAAAAGTAAGTTATTTTCACTAATTCTTGATTTTTGATATACCGCTAAAGCTTTATCTATTCCCATTATGCAAAAAGCAGCACTATTCCATACTAAGGTGGCATAGAATAAAATATATGCAAGTGGCATTATTTATCAAACCCAATACTGCTATGCGTTCCATCGCAAAATGGCTTGTTTTTTGATTTCCCACACCGACACAATGTGTAGTGCTCCGTTGAAGAAAGTTCCGCATCACTATTTAAAACATCCGTAATTTCAACTGACCCTTCAACACATAATGGCCCACCTTTTTTAGCTGAAATTTTTATTTTTTGACTAAAGTTTGTGACCGGCTGTTCTCCAATTAATTGATAACTTAATGCCCCTGATGGGCAATGAGTTATCGTCAAAATGATGTTTTCAATGCTATCGCCATTGGGGTTAATCCATGGTTTTGCTTCTTTGGAAAAGACATTAGAAAGTTTTGTACATCGTCCCATATGGGCGCAAAGCTTTGCATTAAAAAAAATAATTATTTCACTGCCCATATAGGCTTTCTCACTACCTTTTCCAGGTGTTCTCTCTTTTTCTCCACTAAAATTGATTTTAGCATGTGTTCCATCGCAAAATGGCATATTATTCGAACCCCCACAGCGACACAGTGCTGTAACACGTGGATGATCCACACGCTCACCATCATACACTATTTCATCCACATCTCCAACAATATATGGGCTCTTTAACGTAAACATAATTTTACCTTTTTTCATACACATATTTTCTCCCAACTTTACAATTATTTTTGTACAGTTACAACAGATATCTTCGCTTGACTTGATGATATATTTAATATAACTGCCCCACCAGAAGGTGCTCCCGGTGGCAGTGGACTTACTTGAATTGTTGGTGAATCTGGTTCAATTAAATACGTCCCTACTGCATTTGACTGCGTATAGTATAAGCGATTGTATTTATCATAATTATTTACAATTTTCCTCACATAATTTTGAGTCTCTTGATAAGGAATGTTGTCATCAGTTACGCTACCATAAGTGTTTTGCCATCTGTCAACTGCTGCTACTCCTGCATTATAGGCTGCAGCTACTTTCAAAATATTGCCATTATAAAGTTTCATAAGGTATGCCAATTCTTGACTTCCTAAATTCACATTATAATCAGGGTCTAAAAGTTTTTGTATCGACGCATTTGAATCGTATTCTTTAGATGTTGGAACAGTCATTTGCATGAGTCCATAGGCGGATGCTGCTGAAATTGCACCTGAATTAAAACCGCTTTCTTGTCTGATAATAGCAAATATTAGTGCTGGAGAAAGTCCTGTATTTGTGGCTGCTTGCGATACAGAATCTAGGTAATATCTCGGATAAAGTAGTTGAAATAAATTCTCATATTTATAAAATTCTTGATAATTTTGAATAGCTGTGAAGAGGGCCGTTCCATAATAACCTTGTCCTTGATAGATCATAATCGCTAAGTAGTTATAAAATGTCTTATGTACTTTTTCTAAATCACTGTTTTGGAGACAAATCATTGCACCTGAATAAAACTGCATATTAATTAGAGCTTGAATCTTATTCACAGTATCAGAGTACTTACTCGTGTACTTTTGAACTGGATAATCTTTCATTTTTGGCACTGAAATAAGTTGTGTTAAAGCATATTCATAGTAAAAACTGTTAATATTATATTTAATAATATCGTATAAATACTGATTATCTAACGTTTGCTTATAAAGAGTGTAACGGTAATACGCCGATAAATCTAAAGTCGGATTTGTTGAAAGCAGCGTATTTATCGCGGCGCTTGCATCACTTGTATCACCAATTTGCTGATAACACTCAATTAACATTTGCAGTGAATTACTATCTGTTTGGTTTTTTAAATAGGTTACTGCCATTTTATAGTTTTTTAGTAAGAAATAGTAACGACCTAAAAGCTGTTTTTTTGTACTTAATGAACTTGAATTTTGCATTTTATTTAACCATTTTATGGCATTTTCCAAATCCCCAAATCTTGAATAACATACACCAATATAATAATACGTCATATCATTTGTATTCGTTGACAAAAGATCCATTCCATAGTTAATTGCCGTTTGATACTGTTTTAGCGAGTACAGACAGAGTAGCTTTTGCTGTTCGATATAACTATCTCCCCCCTCATCAAGCAGCTTATTATCAACCGATAATGCTGAAGAAAAATCACTTAGGCCAATAAAATAATTAGCAATTTTTTCTTGATCTGGCACTTCAATTAAAGAGAGATTTGTAAAATCTTTAGCGTACATAACCGAAATAATATTCGAGTAATAGGGATCGATTTTACTCAATGTTTTAAGTGCCATTTTTTCATAAGTAACACCACTGGATACATATCCATTAAAAAACAGTTTCAGCAAATACTGTTTGGCTAAACTGTTTTGCTTCATATCGGCGTAACTTTCCCCTATTACAAAGGTCATTTCAAATGGCGCAAAGGTAGTCTTTTTTGCCGCTTGTATCGCTAACGAATATTGTTTGTTTCCATAATATGCTTTAGCTTGATAGTAATACAGATACGTTGTATTCATTAAGCCTGAACTAGGAAATTTCCCTTTAAATGTTGAAAATATTTTCACAGCTTTCACATAATTTTCCTGTTGACAAGCTGTGATTCCTTGATAAAAGTAAGCGTAATCTGGAACTAATACCGTTGGATCCAAAATACTCGCTCCACTTATTGTAGCAGTTCCGCTAGATAACGCCGAACCACTTGTCACAGCACTTCCACTGACTTGAATAGGGTGTGGTAGCGTAATTAGTGGCATTATTTTTGCGTTTAACATACTTGCTGGCACACTACTTCCTGAAGAGATCCACGCAGATATGTCTTTTTCTCCCTTACTTACACCTGAGCTCCCTGATGAAGGCATCACTGCGACTTGAGCTTTTTCTGTAACCATGGCCGTCGGAATGTAGCTTATCACCCCACTTTTTATTGTCGCTGCACTCCCACTTACTTTAGAAGGTCTTTGATCTTTAGAGGCACTCTTAGTAAACTGAACAGATAAAGGAGAGGAAGCAGTTACACTGCTTCCCTTTTGCTTTGAAGTTATTGAGATAAATGGGGCACTCCCCCTTTTGAGAGTTTGATCGTTTACACTATTTTGCACTACACTTTTTAAATTCACTGCTGAGCCACTCGTTTGTGATAACGCCTGCCCTGTTGCAGCTAAAAGAATTCCAGAAATAACTGTCGTGCTTAATGCAATATATATATATTTCAAAGTTTCCTCCTAAGACCTATTGAAATTGGTACGATACGCCCGCTGTCAATACCCCCGTATAAAATGCCATTGTAGTCGTTTCATTATTCAAAGGCTGAACCATAGCAACATTGGCACTCGTACTTAAACTAGTATTTCTACAAAGTGAGTGAGCATACTTTATCCCTGGCGAAAGATAAAAATCAGTTGAATAAGGAATGTCATTATTCTTTCTGTAATTTAACCAGTCAACACCCGTATCCAAACTTAGTGTTACTCCTGGAAGATTTCCTACATTATAACTATATTTTATTGGATTAATGGTAATATAGTCGCTTCCACCAATCCAAGGGGTTGTTGTCCCATAATATCGGTAAACTTGACTTATCGTTGTGAATCCGCGATTACCAGTTAAAAAAGAGATCCCACTACCAACAAAATTATTATTTTGAGAGAGAGCCGATGCAGCACTTATGTAACCATTCACTGCCGTTCCATGTTCTCCTTTTGAATATATCGAAAGATCTCCCATATTTACACTTGATGGCGTGGTCGAATTAGGAACTAAAACTGTATACCCTAGGCCATAACTGTACGAGAAGTTTTGAATACCTGTTACCATATGTGTTGAATTTACCGCTAAATTAAATCCATTTACCACACCATAAGCACTGTTTCCTGTCAAATTGATAACACTTGCCGATACATCATAGTTTTGTGTCGAATCTTGCGCATAAGTTGCACCCATCGTTCCAACATAACTATTATTGTTATTTGAAGAATTTCCAGGAAGTTCCACAAAATTTCTATCGGCATTTACACCAAAATTCAAGTTTACCTTATCACTGACCGGTAGACTTAAATTTCCACTTCCACCAATTAAATAACTTGGGGTTGCACCAAACAAACTACTTCCAAGTGATCCCCCAGTTGGAATGGCTGACCCTACAAAATTAACGCTTCCTGTAATTCCTTGGCCATATGCAGCAACTGAAATTACGGCTATAATAGCGCTTAGTAAAATTCTCTTTTTCATTTATGTATCCTTTCTAAATTCAATGTTTTTAAAAATTTATCAAAATGTATCGCTCCCAACTGAGTTTGAGGAAATACCCCGCAATTTTCTAGGACTTTCAGAAACTTCTTGCCTATCTCAGCTTGTACAAAAGCTTTTGAACTCTCTATTTTTGTATAATTTTTTTTCAGATACAAAATCCATTCACCGTGTGCAAAGAGTGCTTCTGAAGGCATTTTCTCTGGATAGTTCAAGAGATTTTCAATCTCCCCTACTTCATTTTCAAGTCGTCCTGGTAGTATCGCAAGCCCCATCACTTCAATGAGTCCAATATTTTCTTTTTTGATATGATGATGTTCGCTGTGTGGGTGAAAGAGACCTAAAGGGTGTTCAGCTGTCTGACGATTGTTTCGAAGAACGAGATCAAAAGAGTATTCTCCCGTTTCCAAACGCCTTAAAATCGGGGTGATTGTGTTGTGAGGCGTCTCTCCTGTATGACTTAATATTTGCATTTCTTTATCGCTGTAGTTTCTCCAAGCCGCTAGAATTTCACTTCCGAGTTGAATACATGACTCTTTACACCCTATAAGTCGAATCACACTCATCGGCCACTTTAAAAGTGTAATACGCAAATTCGGATGGCTATTATTGGAATATTCAGCTATCTTCTCTGCCCTAAACATTGGAAATTCATAATTTCCCGCTTGAAAATGTTCATGGGAAAGTATTGACCCCCCCACAATGGGAAGATCGGCATTTGATCCAACCATGTAGTGAGGTACTCTTTCTAAAAAAGCAAAAAGTTTTCTAAATGTGAGTTCACTGATAACCATCGGCTTATGCCGACCACTTAATACAATCGAATGCTCTTGATAATAAACATATGGAGAGTATTGAAAATACCACAACTCTCCCAGGAGTTCAAGTTCTATAATGCGATGGTTTTGTCTTGCTGGTTTATTAAAATCACCAGAAAACCCCTCATTTTCAGTACAGAGAAGACATAGTGGATACGAACTATTTGTCGCAGTTAAAGCTTTTGCTATCTCTTTTGGGTCTTTTTCAGGCTTAGAAAGATTGATTGTAATTTCAAGATTTCCATATTCTGTTTCACTCTTCCATCCTATATTTTTCAAAATATCACGCATCTTAATATAATTAGAAGCAATACTTAAGTGATAATAGTGATTCAATGCACTTTTTATGCCGTGGGCTTTTTCCATTTGGTAAAAAGCAGTCTCAACTACGCTTGGAAAAGGCAACATAACACTCATAATTTTTGTACAAGCAATATCTTTTGTCTCGCCAATTGAGCTCTCCAGATTATTATTTTGCGCATATTCCCACGCTTCTTGCAAGATATCGTCACTATATTCATACGAATTCTTCTCTAATATAACTTCACACTCTTTTAACTTAAAAAGTTCGATATAAGCATTTTTAACATAAATGACATCTCTTTTGTGAAAAAGCCCTTTATCTAACCCATAAGAAAGCAGCGAAGAAATAATTTTTTCAATCATATTTTACCGCCCAAATAGCTCAGTTGAGCCACTTCCCGTCTCAACTACATAAAAGCTCGCTTCAACGCCCGTTTTATTCTTATAGATCACACCGACGGCAGCTATAAAACTCTCAATTTCTACCTCTTCAACGATTGCAAGAGCACATCCACCAAATCCTGCCCCTGTCATTCTTGCACCTAAGCAGCCCGCTTGCAATTGAGCTGTTTCAGCTAAAGTATCAAGTTCTACGCCTGTTACCTCATAATCCTCTTTAAGAGATTTATGCGAGGCATTTAAAAGTTTACCAAAATGCTCTAGATCGCCATTTCTAAGAGCCGATACCGCTTCTTTTGTTCTTTCATTTTCTGAGACTACATGACGCGCTCTCTGAGTTAATACATCATGCCCTTCAAGCAGTGATACATTTATATCAAAAAGGTCTAAATTCATATCACATAAATTTTGAATATCGAGTTTAGTTTGAAAGATTGCGAGTGCTTTTTCACACTCTGAGCGACGCTCATTGTATTTTGAATCCGCAAGCATTCTTTTTTTATTGGTATTCATAATAACAATTTTTGTCGTTTTCAACTCCAGTGGTACATAGTCAAATTCAAGCGAAGCACAATCTAAAATAATCGCACACTCTTTTTTTCCCATACCAATAGCAAACTGATCCATAATACCGCAATTCACCCCGATATAGTGATTCTCTACTTTTTGAGCAAGTTTTACCAACTCAACTTTGTCAATATGTTGCTCATATACTTCATTTAACATCGTAGCAGTTACCAGCTCAATAGAGGCCGATGAAGAAAGTCCTGAACCATTAGGGATATTACCCCAAAAATACAGATTCATCCCCGTAAGTTCGACATTCGTAAAGGTTTTAAATGCATCAAATACACCTTTAGGGTAATTTGACCACCCATCAGCTTCATTAAAATAAAGGTTTTCTACGCTTCTCTCATAACTTTTACCTGGAAAATTTTCAGAAACAAAGATTAGTTTGTTATCGGTTCTTTTTTGTACAAGTAAATACGTTCCTATCGACAGCGATGCTGGAAATACGTATCCACCATTATAATCAATATGTTCACCAATTAAATTAACTCTTCCGGGGGAAAAAAAAATTCGTATATCACTTAGATTTTGCTCTAAAAAATAGTTTTGAAACTTCGCTATTAATTCTTTAACATGCATACTCACCCTCCTAGGCTTTTTTTATAATGATCTCTTCTTCTAATTCAATAGCGAATTTTTCTTTAACTTTAAATTTTATTTCACTTATTAACTCTATCACATCTGAAAATTTAGCACTTCCAATATTTATAATAAAATTTGAGTGTAACTCTGATATTTGAGCGCCTCCTACAATTTTTCCCCGCAGTCCACACTCTGTAATTGCCTTCCATGCGCCCATACTTTCAGGATTTTTAAATATACTCCCTAAATTCGGGTATTGTAGTGGCTGTTTCATTTTTTTTAAATCACTCGCTCCCATTGCCGTTGCAAAACTATAACCCACTTCTAAAAATCTAAAAATTGCCTCGACAATGGTAACATTTCTGTGCTTAAATTCAGTTTCACGGTAACCATGGGAAATTTTGTACTTAGGTAAAGTAACTAAATTATACTGCTCATCAAGAATGGTAACGTTCTCAACAAAATCAAAAATAGATATTTTATTTGCACCTGCATTCATATAAAGCATACCACCCACAGTAGCTGGTACCCCCGCTAACACTTCAAGTCCAGTAAGTTCATGCTGCGCCATAAATTTCAGTAAATCAGCCAGTGAACTTCCCGCCCCTATTTTAACTCTACCTTGACCCAAATACTCTATATGACTTAGCCGCTTCAAAGAGAAAAATGTCTCATCAAAATACGCATCTTCAAATAGGATATTACTCCCTTTTCCAATCACAAATTTCTTCCCACACTCTTTTAAATACTTCAGCTCATCAACACTTTCAAACTCTATATACTCTTTTACAACTCCGCCAATTTTAATGTGCGAAAGATTCTTTATGTCAAAATCTTGATATCGTTTCATAACACCTCTTTTAAATTGACATTATTTGCATTATCCTATATGATAAATACAAGCATATTATACCATACTTCAACATGAAATAAAAACAGATATCTTAAAATAAAAGAAGTTCTTACGACGAAATTACACGGTTATTTACGCTAATAGTTAAAAATCCATCAACACAGGGAACACATAGCATACTTTGTACGCGGATGATGCTAAAAAAAATGGATACCCACTGATTATATTTACATTTTATTCTAATCTTTTAAAACTCGAACGCGAAATTTTTTCATTACTGAAAAATAAAGAAAATCACAAGAATTTGACACTTTTACCTTAGGAGGCAGCATGTCACGATACAAAACACTTGAAAGAAAACTTATGTACAAAGGTAAAATTTTATCAGCGTATCAAGAAAAACTGCAATTTTCTAATGGTCAGATTGCTACACGTGACCTTATCGAACAAGCAGACGCCGTAGCCATACTCGCCATCTCTGAAAACGATCAAGTCATCATCGTTAAGCAGTACCGTGATGGGGCAAGAGAGGAGCTTTTGGAGATTCCTGCTGGGCTAATTGACACCGGAGAAGAGCCAATAACCTCGGCTAAACGGGAGCTTCTTGAAGAGACGGGATACATCGCCGAAAGTTGGAAAGAGGCAGCAAGCTATTTTGCTTCCCCTGGCTCTGTTACAAGCAAAACGACCCTTTTTATCGCAACTCACTTAAAAAAGGTGTCTGAACAATCCCTTGATGAGCATGAGTTTGTGGAAATTTCCACCATGCCACTCTCAAAATTTTTAGAGACACCTTTTAAAGACGCAAAGACCTTAATTGCTACACGGTATGCGTTGGAATATAGTTTGAGGAAGTAATTAAATTATTATACACTATATAATACACTCGAGTTGTGCGAAACGCATGAGTTAAATTGCGTTACGAGACACAACCAAGTTGTTTATGCTTAAACAAGCTAAGCGGATATTTGGGTAAATTTGTTACAAATAGCAGAAATGGGAATACCCATTTCGTGAAGCGAAAT